>JBDSTQ010000131.1:0-5280 GCA_039928195.1 Sphingomicrobium sp. | reverse complement strand
TCAATGTCGCGCGCCCGGTACAGCGCCATGGTGACGGTCATCTTCTCGCCCGAGAAGGGATGGTCAGGACCGGCGCCGGTTTCGGGGACGATGAAAAATTGGGTGTCGTCGGGGATCGTGAAACCGGCATAATCGGCGATGAACTTCGGGGTCTGCGCGACGACCTTGGCGTTGATATGCCCGTCGACCCAGATCGCGGCCTGGAGCTTGGTCTTTTGATCGTCGTCGAGGATGAGACCGCCCTTGGCGACGAGCTTGGCGAGCATTTCGTCATGGATTGCGTCGACCAGGATGACGGCATTGTCCGAGCTGCACGACGCGGCGAGATCGAGCGTCTTTGACAGGCGAATTTTCTCGGCGGCATCGTCGAGGTCGGCGGTCTCATCGACCGTGATGACCGCATTGCCGGCGCCGACGCCGAGCGCGGGAGTGCCCGACGAGTAAGCCGCGGTGACCATCGCCGCGCCGCCGGTGGCGAGGATGCGGTCGCACTGGCGCATCAGCTCGTTGGTCTTCTCGACCGTTGGCTCATCGATACCGATGACGATGTCGGCCGGGGCGCCCATCTTGTCGATCGCCGCGCGCATCAGGTCGCAGATCAATTTGTTGGTCGCCTTGGCGCGCGGATGCGGCGCAACGATGATCGAATTGCGGCCTTTGACCGCGGCGATCGCCTTGATCACCGGAGTCGCCTCGGGGTTGGTCGAGGGCGACAGCGCGCCAATCACTCCGACCGGCTTGGCGATCTTGATGAGGTTGCGCGCGGGGTCGTCCTCGATCACGCCGACCGACTTATCGTCGATGATGTCCATCAAGGTGGCGCGGGTCTTGCGGAAGATCTTGAGATATTTGCCATCATAATTGCCGAGCTGGGTTTCCTCGACGGTATGGCGAGCGATCATCTCGGCGACCTCGGGCTTGGCCACCGCCCACACCATCGCGCGGATCAGATTATCAACCTGGGCCTGGGTGAAATGCGCGATCTGTGCCTGCGCCGCGCGCGAACGGGCGATCAGTCCGGCGATTTCGTCGGCGTCGGACATGGGCTCGAGTTTGACGGCGGTGGCCACGGCGGAAACTCCTTTGACGGTCGATACGGGCGGGCGGCGGGCCGCGGCCCCGGCATGCGCCTTATTTAGCGCCGCGCCTGGCCAATTGCCAGTTGGCCGGCGCGAATGCCGCGCGGTTCGCCGCAGCCGGCCATGTACGAGCGCGCGCTTTCGATCACTTCGGTCCCGAGCGGGGTGAGGCGCCCGCCGTCGCGGATGACCTGGTCGCCGGCAGCGAAATTGCGGCGATGCGCGGCGAGGTCGGCCAACGCGCCGGGCATTGATTCATCGTCGATCACGCCCGCCTCAAGCAGCCGCGAGACCGTCTGGTGCATGCGCGCGACGACGTAGGTGGCGTGAAACACCCCGTCCATCGGCCGCGCATCCTGGCGCAGAGGTGAGCTGAACAGTTCCTCGTCGGAATTCTCGACCAACGATCCCGAAACACAGAAGCCGAACAGCAGGTTGTGGCCGCTTTCGTGGGCGAGTGCCTGAGCGGTGTCGAGCACGTTGGTCTGGCCGCGCGCGTTAAGCAGCGTCGCACCCCACAGCATGTAGGATGACGCGCCGTCGAAGGTCGGCGCTTTGGGGTCCTCGGGACCCTCGGCGATCACGACCTCGCGCAGCAGCGCGCGGATTTCGTTCGCCATCGCTGGAAACCCACGGTCCAGCAGGTCGAAGGCAGCGACGATCCGCGCCTCGGCCGACGCAAGCAGCGCGGCGTCGCAGTCGTGCAGCATGGCCGGATCGTTCATCAGCATTCGGCGATAGCGCGCTGCCTCGCCCCCGGCGCGATCGCCGATCGCAGCAACGCGCATTTCGCGCGCCCCGGCCGGGATCAGCACTTCGCGGGCCATCCCCCGCGCCCGCTCAATGTCGTTGTCCTCGAGCGCGAGTACCATGTCGTAATAAGCGCCGAAGCGATTGGGCGACTGGCTCGCCGCGCGAATTTCCGCGCCAGCCCGCCGCGCCTCGGCAGGACTTACCCGAAGCTCATCGCCGGCCTCATCGAACACATAATCGAGCGTATCGGCGAGCCGCGCGCGCATGCGAATATCGAGCGCAGCACCGCGCTCGGCGCTCGGCTCAAAGTGCATGGCGCAGTCCGATTAACGGATGGAAGTTAAACGGGTCCCGGCTTCGTGCCGATCTTCGCGCCGATTTTCGTCCCGATGTCCACCGGCTTCGAACCGACCTTGGCACCGATCCTCGCATCGATGGTGGGGGTGGGTTTGCCACCGACCTTGGCTTCAAGGGGAGCGCGCTGCGCCTGCCCGGTCGCGCCGCGTCCGTCGGCAATCTGTTCGAAACCCAGCATGCGGGTCCAGTCGAGCTTGGTGGTCGGATTATCCATCGATTCATCTCCTGTTGCGCGCGTCGCGATGCTGCTGTGTAAGCCATCCTATGATTTCCGGGGGAAATGGCAATATGCAATATCCGATGCTGAACCAGGGCATCCCATGATCATCTTCATCACCGCCAATGACCATCGTTACACCCACCGAGCACTGGCCAAGGAGCGCGATGTCGAGGTCCGCGTTATCAGTCACGGCGAGCTGAAGGCGCGTTCCGCCAACCTGCCGATTGCGACCTACGTCTTCACCGACGTCGACCGGCTTGCTCCCGAACAACGGTTCCACGCCGCGCGTTATTACCGCGCTTTGTGCAAACTCGGGATCCGGGCGCTCAACGATCCTGCGCGCATGCTCAGCCGAGTCGGCCTGTTGCGCGCGCTTTACCGGGCCGGCATCAACGCCTTCGACGCCTATCGCCTCGAGGAACTCAGCGGCCCCATGCGCTGGCCGGTGTTCGTGCGCGTCGATGGCAGCCATTCGGACCCGGTGTCGGGCTTGCTCAACGATCAGGCTGAACTCGACGCCGCGATCGCCGACTGCATCAGCAGAGGTATTCCGCGTTCGCTGCTGATGGTTATCGAATATGCCGCCGAGCCGGTCATCCCCGGCCTTTATCGCAAGCTTTCCGTCTTCCGCGTCGGCGACACCATGCTCGGCTTCACCTGCGTCCATGACGACAAGTGGCTGGTCAAATACGGGACCCCGGGCATCGCTACTCCGGAGCTTTACGACGAGGAGTATCAACTGGTTGCCGACAACCCCTATCTCGAGACGATGCGGACAGTATTCGACATCGCCGGTATCGATTACGGTCGGGTCGACTTCGGCCTCGTCGACGGCCGTCCGCAAATTTACGAGATCAACAGCAATCCCGATGTGAAATTGCGACCGAAGGAGGGACTTGTCGCCCGCCGCGAAGAAAGCAACGCGTTGTTCCGCGAGAACTATCTCGCCGCGCTGCGCACGATCGACACGCCTGCGGTACAAGCGCGCGCCGCAGCGGAGCCCGAAGCGGCGACCAGCCGATAAAATCGGATAAAGGTGAACCAGCGGCGCGGTCGGGCTTTATGCAGTGCGAGGAGAAGGCTGATGGCCGGCGGCTGGGCGCGCGATGGCGCGGTGCAGGACCAGATCGACGATACGGTGAAGGACGCGGTGCTGCGCGCGCGGGCGCTGACCCCCACCGGCGAGAGCGCGGCGGAGTGCGATGATTGCGGCGAGCCGACCCCCAAAAAACGCCGTAATGCGCTGCCCGGGGTGCGCACCTGCGTCGCCTGCCAGTCGGAGCGCGACAAAGCCGTCCAGCATTCGACGATCAACCGCCGCGGCAGCAAGGACAGCCAGCTGCGGTGAGGTGGCGCGACATCGCCACTCAACAAACCCGCTCATCCTGAGTAGGGACTGAGCGAAGCCGAAGGCCCGTATCGAAGGCTCCTTCGATACGCCGCAAGCGCGGCTACTCAGGATGAGCGGAGTTTTGGTTGCCCAGACGACAATCCCCCGGCCTGCCCAGCCGCAAGCAGATCCTCGATTTCATCGCCTCGTCGGACGTCCCCGCGGGCAAGCGCGAGATCGCGCGGGCGTTCGGACTCGGCGGGCAGGACAAGATCGACCTCAAGCGCTTGCTCAAGGACATGGCCGACGAAGGCTTGATCGATTCGTCGCCGGGACGCGCCTTCCATCAAACGGGCGGCGTGCCCAAGGTAACGGTGCTCCGCGTCCAGTCGGTCGACGATAGCGGGACGATCTGGGCGGTGCCCGAGCAATGGCATGCCGAAACGCCGCCGCCGCGGTTGCGAGTGATCGAGCGCGGGCGGCGCGGCGCGCTCGGGATTGGCGACCGCATCCTCAGCCGCACCGAGGAGAAAGGCCAGGGCCTAGTCGCGCATCCGATGAAAAAACTCGAGCGCTCGGCCGAGCTGGTGATGGGGGTGGCGCGCAAGGACGGCGACCGCTTCTGGCTGTCGCCGGTCGACAAGCGCGAGCGCCGCGAATTCCCGATTGCCGAGATGAAGGATGCCGAGGCCGGCGACCTCGTGCTGTGCGAGGTCAGCGGACGGCCGCCGCGACTGTCGGTGCGGGTCGATGCCGTGCTCGGCGACCCGTTCGCGCCGCGCAGCTTCTCGCTCATCGCGATCCACAAGCATGGCTTGCGCCACGAGTTCGCGCAGGAGGCCATTGACGAAGCGCACCGCGTCGCGAGGACCCAGCTGGGCGAGCGCGAGGACCTTAGCCATCTGCCGATCGTGGCGATCGACCCCGCCGATGCGCGCGATCATGACGATGCGATCTGGGCGGCGGCGCGCGACGACGGCGGGTGGGACGCGATCGTCGCCATCGCCGACGTCAGTTTCTACGTCCGCCCGGGCAGCGAACTCGACCGCGAAGCGCGCGCGCGCGGCAACAGCGTCTATTTCCCCGACCGCGTGGTGCCGATGCTGCCCGAGGAATTGTCGGCGGACATCTGCTCGTTGAAGGCGGGCGCGGACCGCGCGGCGCTGGCGTGCCACCTGACCGTGGCCAAGGATGGCACTGTCACCGGCTGGCGCTTCACGCGGGCGAAAATCCGGGTCGCGGCGAATATCGCCTACGAAGACGCGCAGGCGGCGATCGACGGGGTTGAGACGTTTGCGGTTACACCTGACCTTGTCGAAACTGCGCTTAAACCGCTGTGGGCGTGCTGGCGTTCGTTGTTCGCGGCGCGGCAGCGGCGCGATCCGCTTGAGCTAGACCTTCCCGAGCGACGGGTGGTGCTCGACGAGAAGGGGCGGATCATGTCGATCGCCGCGCGCGAACGGCTCGATGCGCACAAATTGGTCGAAGATTTTATGATTGCCGCCAACGTCGCCGCGGCGCGCGCGCTCGAAGCCAAGAAA
>JBDSTQ010000130.1:0-6569 GCA_039928195.1 Sphingomicrobium sp. | reverse complement strand
GCGAACACCGAGCGCAAATCTTCGGTGCTGACCGGAAGCACGGCGCAACCGGGGATTGGGTAGCGCGTCACGCCGCGGCGGAAATTGCTCAATCGCCCGCTGCCGTCGCGCGAGCCTTCGCCGAGGAAATCAACCTGCGCGACGACTTCGCCGCTGTCGGTCGCTTTTAGCGTGCGGACGTTGGCGATCAGCCAATTGTGGCCGACCACCATCTTGACCTGGCTGCCGACCTGGCCCGAAGTCGCCATCGACGGATCGGCGTGCGTGCTGAGCGCCGCGAGCTGGGCCGAATCGAGGCGAACCTGGCTGCCCGAGCCGGCGATTTCCACCACCTGGCCGATCGCCGCCGGTGCGTCGCTTGTGCGGCGCTGGGGCGAAACCGGCACCTCGTCGCTGAAGCTGCTTACCTCATTGAGGAATTCGTGCAGGTTCGGCTGCTCGTCCATATTCATACTCTCGGTTACCAAGGCTTGGTGCGTGGTACGCGCGAGGGGTTAATATTGGCTTGAGCATGACCGAAACCGATCAGAAGCGGCGGCGGAACGCTGCCGCGGCGGCATAGCCGAGCACCAATGACAGCAGCACCGCGGTCAGCCCGTACAGAAAGCGGTGACGCCGCGCGGCCAGCGCAACGAAGCGCTCGAATCCCGATTTGGTGATCGCAATGTCCTTGGTTGCCGCGGCGACGACCTTGCGGCGGTCGATCAGGAAGGTTTCGGCGGTGTAGGTTCCGACTGGAACCTGGCTGGGGATGGCGATGGTTGCGCGGTAAAGTACACCGCCGCTGATTTCGACACCGCGCGGATCCTCGGCGTAGAGGCCCTGGCGGGTGCGCAGGTCGAGCAGGCCGGCCTCGAAGCGGCGTTCCTTTTCGGGCAAAGCGCCGCCGCCGGGGGACAACTGGAGATTGCTCAGGCCAAGCTCGTAGATCGATGCGGTGCGCTCGTTGACCAGATCGGTGATCGGGCGCGACGAGGCGACCGCATAATAGGACGGTGCCGAGCGAAAGCGCGTCGAATCGGCGTTCATCCAGATGCCCGCAATCTTCTGCTTCTCGCGCACCAGGATCGGCTGCACTGGACCGCGCAGCACGACGACAATGTCGAGCGGGCGGTCGGGTGGGCGGCCGCCGGGATAGACCACCGCGCCGAACAACAGCAATTGCGCGCCGGTGAAGCTGTAGCGGATCTGGACCTGACGCGCGCTGATGTCGGGCACCAGCACGGGCTTGTCGGCGGCGATCAGCAGCGGCGCCGCGACGGCCAGCGCGAGCGAGGCGAAACGCAGGTTCACAGATATTCGATCGAGAAAATCTCGTCGGGCTGCCACGCGAGGCCGAGCGCCATGCGCAAGGCGACGAGCAGAATGATGATCGACAAAGCGAGGCGGAGCAGGTCGGGCTTCACGCGCAGCGTCAGCAAAGCGCCATATTGCGCACCGACCACGCCGCCGACGAGGAGCAAGGCGGCGAGCACAATGTCGACCCCGCGGGTGGTTACCGCATGAACCATGGTCGTCGCCGCGCTGACCGCGAGGACCATGATCAGGCTGGTGCCGATAACCACGCGCGTCGGCATGCGCAGCAGATAGATCATCGCGGGGACGAGGATGAAGCCGCCGCCGATACCGAGGAAGACGGTGAGGATGCCGGCGACGAAGCCGAGCACCAACGGCGCCACCGGCGAGAGATACAGCCCCGAGCTGGTGAACCGCCAGCGCAACGGCAGCGAAGCGACCCAGCGGTTGTGACGCGGCTTGTCGTCGGCGGCGGGGGCTTTGACATAGTCGAGCGCGACCAGCGCATCCTTGAGCATCAGCCCGCCGATGCCGCCGAGGATAATCACGTACATAAAGCCGATCGCGACATCGATCTGGCCGTTCGCCTGAAGCAAGCGAAACAGGCCGGCCCCGACCAGCGAGCCGGCGAGGCCGCCGCCGATCATTACCAGTCCCATTTTAAGGTCGACCCCGCCGCGGCGCAGGTGAACCATCACGCCCGACACGCTGGCGCCGGTGATCTGGGTCGCCGCCGAAGCCACCGCCACGGTCGGCGGAATGCCGTAGAAAATCAGCAATGGCGTGGTGAGAAACCCGCCGCCGACGCCGAACATGCCCGACAACACCCCGACCAGGAAGCCCAGGGCAATGATCAGCAGCGCATTGACCGACTGGCCGGCGATCGGGAGGTAGACATCCATGGGCAGCGCAGGATTAGCCGCAAATCGCGGCCGGGGCCAAGCGTGCGCCTAGAAATCGCCCGCCAGCGTGACCGCCGGGCCTGAACCGGGCTCGGCCTTGCCCGCGAGGCGTTGGCGCCAGTCGAGATGGACGCGGATGTTGTCGCGCACCTTCATACTTACGCGCGGGCCGGCATCGACGCGGTAAATCCCGGGCTGCGCCGCGCCCCAAAGCCCTACCCCACCGGAGAAATTGCGATACAGCGGCCGGGTCAGGGTGAGGCCGCCATCGACGAACTTGTCGCGGCTTTTGAGGCCGACGATGCCGCCCTGAAAATACGCGTCGAGGCTGAAATGCCATGGCATCGGGCGCTGATAGACGCCGCCTTCGACGAACAAGGCGAAGGCGTTGCGCCCGCCGCCGTAGCGGCCGAGGCGAAGCCGCCGTTCAGCGGTGATCCACAGCGGCAGCCCGCCGACCGGCTGCAGGCGGACACCCGCCGCGAGCTCGCCTCCGCGCCGCCCGACGTTGGACGACGAGCGCAGGGAGGCGGCGAGCTGGCGGTTGATATTGTAATTGAGTCGCGCCCCGGCCTGGCTCGCGCCCAAGGTGCCGTTGGCGGCGAGCGAGGTGGTGCCGATGGGCTGGCCCTGGCGGCCGCGGAGCAGCGCCCAGGACGTCACTTGCAGCCGATCGAGCTTGGCTCGACCGCGCACTGCAGCCGCAACCGGCAGGCTCTGCCCACCGGTCCCGATCACGCTCGATCGCTGAACGGGCAGCGAAGCGGCGGCGATGCGCGCCAGCGGCCATTGGTTGAGCGCCGGGATCGGCGAATAAAATGCCGGTTCGGGCTCGGGCAGGGCGCCGCGCAGTCGCGTCGGGCGATCCGGGATCGACGAGGCCGCGGCATAATAGACCGGCACTGCGATCCGGCGCACCGTGACCGGGGGCAAAGCGACCGTGGCCTGGCCGGGCGAATAAGCGGCGGAGATGATGTCTTGCGCAGGGACTTCCGGCGGCGCCGCGGGCAATGGCTCAATCGGCGGGAATTCGGTCGCGACGATCGGCGGCGGAGTGCGCGCCTCGCGCGGTTTGGCACTGAGCAGGCTGCCGGCGGGCATCACGCCAAGGCTCGCCGCGCGGACCCCGGTCCAGGCGACGACGGCGACGAACAGAAAGCGCAGCGACGGGCTCATTGCGGCAACTCCGCTGGAAAGATGTGGCGGGTCTTGTCCCAGCGCTTGGCGCCGCCGCCGAATTGGAGCGACACCGCGCGCATCGCGGCGAACATGGCGATGACATTGCCGACGATCAGCCGCGGGATCGACATCAGCCCCTCGCCGACGCCATAGGCCGACGCTGTAAAGCAGGCGCGCATCAACACGCGCCACGCGAGCAGCCAGCCGTTGATCAGCAGCAATTTGACCACCAGCGGGTCCATCCGCGCCTTGATCGGCGCGCCGAGCGCCTCAACCAGCCACAGCTGAAGCCACAGCAATGCGGCGGTGTAGGCCGCGATCAGGAGCAGCGCGGCGAGCGGCCCGCGGCGGTCGCGCATGCGCATCCAGCGCTCGCCCCAGCCGCCGCTCCAGCCGAGCCGATCCCAGCCGGCCAGCGCGATCCCGCCAAGCCAGCGCGCTTTCTGTCGCACTGCGCAGCCAAGCGTCGCCGGGAAATAGCCGCGGCTGGCGACCACGCCGCGCTCGCCGGGACGCGCGGGAATGCGCACGAACATCGTCTTCAGGCCCAGTGCGCCGAGCCGCAGCCCGACTTCATAATCCTCGGTCATGCTGTTGCCCGCGAACGGCTTGCCGCCATGCATCGCCGCGAGCCGCCCGAGCGGCCCGCGCGCGATCGCGCAGCCGACCCCGGCGAGCGGAATCGCCGCGCCGACGGCTTCGCGCACCACCAGCTCCTTCATATGCGCTTCGGCGAACTCGTCGCAATAATGGCCGCCGATCCAGCGCGAATGGCGGTCGGGCAGCGGCAGCACGGGCAGCTGGATTACCGCCGCGCGGTCGATCAACCGGTCGAACGTCTGCAGCTCGAGCGGATGGACGACGTCTTCGGCGTCGTGCAGCACGACCGCCTTGGCGGCGCGGGCATGGGCGGTCTCGTACGCACACAGCGCGTCGTACAGATAGTTGAGGCAATCGGCCTTGGTCGTCGGGCCATCCTTGGCGAGCTCAACCGCCTCGACCCGCGGATCGTCGATGCTGGCGATCGCCGCGCCGGTCGCCGGATCGTTGCGATAGTAACCGACGAAAATACGGTAGGCGGGATAATCGATCCGCTTCAACGCCGCGCGCAGCATCGAGGATATGACGATCGATTCGTCCCACGCGGGAACGAGGATCGCGATAAGCCCGGGCTCGGCCGCGCTTGCCAGCCGGCTCGCATAAGCGCGCGGAAAGCGGCTGTAGACGGTCATCGCGCGCCATAGCCGGCGCGCGAAATAGATCAGGTCGACGAGCAGGTCATTGACCGCGAACAACAGGAAACCAACGCCCGCGAACAAGGCCAGTTCGGCGGCGACGCGGCTGGCGATTTCGGCATAGCCCATCGGGCGGCCGGGCCGCTAACGCGTGGACGGGTGCGGAATCTTGCTCGGTCGGTCCATGGCAGCCTCCCCTGGCGGCGAATCAACGTCCGAGCGCGACGGAGATGACAGATTGGGCGGGAAACGACAAGTTTGGTTGGTTAACGCGCCATTGCGGATGATTGCCGTGCGAGTGGCGGGTCGTGGTTGCGAGCGCTAGTCTGCTGCGGTGAAAAATGCGCTGATCCTGCTGGTTGTCGCCGCCGCCTCGCCGCTTGGCGCGAGCGGGACCGTGCTGTTCGCCGGCGGCGGCTGGGCGGCGATCGATCGCGGCGCGCAGTGCGAGGCGGCGGCTCGTTCGCTCGCGCTCGCCGCCACCAACCGTCCGCAAGCGGTTGCCCGCTTCGCCTTTACGCGCGACCGGCGGCGATGGGGCGAATTCAGCGCACGCCTGAGCCGCGCTCCCCGCTTGGGGTCGACCGTGATGCTGCGCGTCGGTCCGCAGAGTTTTCTCCTGACCAGCCGCGGCGGCTGGGCGTGGAGCCGCGGCGCGCTGCAGGAACAAGCGCTGATCGCCGCGTTGCGCGGTGGCGGCGCCATGCGCATCGACGGCCGCGACGGGACCGGACGGCGCTTCGTCGACCGCTATGCCGCGGATGGCGCGGCGACGGCGATCGATGCCGCGGCCGCGCGCTGTGCTGGCAAAATCGTCGGCAATTAACTAGATAGGGCGTTCGCCATGAGTGCCGACACCCCCTTGATGCCGATTGCCGGCGCGATCGATCCCGTGCCCGTCGGGCGCGCGGCAGTGCTGCGTGCGGACGGCCGGACCGAGCTCATCGGCCTGTCGCGCGATGCGATTGGCGCGGCGCTTGAGCAGGCTGGGCTCGAACCGCGCCAGGCCCGGCTCCGCGCCAAGCAATTATGGCACTGGATGTACAATCGCGGAGTCAGCGACTTTGCGCTGATGAGCGACATCGCCAAGCCGCAACGGCCGTGGTTTGCCGACCATTTCGTCATTTCGCGGCCCGAGGTGGTCGAGGCGCAATTGTCGTCCGACGGCACCCGCAAATGGCTGCTCAGAACGCATGACGACCATGATTATGAGATGGTCTTCATTCCCGATTCCGACCGCGGCACCCTGTGCGTGTCGAGCCAGGTCGGATGCACTCTGAACTGCCGCTTCTGCCACACCGGGACAATGCAATTGGTGCGTAACCTCGAGCCCGCGGAAATCGTCGGCCAGGTGATGCTCGCGCGCGATTCGCTGGGTGAGTGGCCGACGCCCGGCGCGCAGCCGATCAGCGACTATCAGCCCGAAGGGCGGATGCTGACCAACATCGTGATGATGGGGATGGGCGAGCCATTGTACAATTTCGACAATGTGCGCGACGCGCTGAAGATTGTGATGAATGGCGACGGGCTGGGCCTGTCGCGGCGGCGGATTACCTTGTCGACCTCGGGCGTGGTGCCGATGATGGCCCGCGCCGGCGAGGAAATCGGGGTCAATCTCGCGGTCTCGCTCCACGCCGTGACCAAGGAAGTGCGCGACGAGATCGTCCCGCTCAACCGCAAATATGGCATCGAGCAATTGCTCGAGGCGTGCGCGGCTTATCCCGGAGCGAATAACGCGCGGCGGATCACCTTCGAATATGTGATGTTGAAGGACAAGAATGACAGCGACGCCGATGCGCGCGAACTGGTGCGCCTGATCCGCCACTATGATTTGCCCGCCAAGGTCAATCTGATCCCGTTCAACCCGTGGGGCGGGTCGGGTTACGAATGCTCGACCCCCGAACGCATCCGTTCGTTCAGCAACATCGTCTTCGAAGGCGGCATTTCGGCGCCGGTG
>JBDSTQ010000129.1:0-9004 GCA_039928195.1 Sphingomicrobium sp. | reverse complement strand
TGCGTCCCAACATCGACGACCACGATTACGACACCAAGATGAAGAAGGTCGTCGAATTCCTCGAGGATGGCGACAAGGTCAAGGTTACGATGCGCTTCCGCGGCCGCGAAATGGCGCATGGCGAACTGGGCATGGCGGTGCTTCGCCGCGTCCAGGAACAGGTCGTTCCGATCGCCAAGGTCGAAGCGCATCCGCGCATGGAAGGCCGCCAAATGCTGATGGTTCTCGCGCCCAAGTAAGCGTCGCTGTATGTTGCATAATTGCTGCAGCGATGCTGCATCGTTGCAGCATTCGCAATTGCCCCGTTTCATTGTGTTTCCGTCAGGATTAGCGTCGCCCCCGGAAAAAGGGCGTTGCCCTGGGGGAGAAAACATTATGATTCGCAAATCCATGTGGATGTTGTCGGCCGGCTTTGTGGCAGTGGCCACGCCGGCGTTCGCGCAATCGACCGCGCAATCGTCTACCGATACCGACAAGAGCGGTGCACAGCCGACCGACGGCGCGACGGCGGAAGCCGCAGCGGTGCAGGATCAGGCGCGCGAGCAGCAGCCGGTCGACACCGGCGACATCGTCATTACCGCCACCCGCCGCAATCAGGCGCTGTCCGACGTGCCGATGGCGGTCAGCGCGGTCACCGCCGACACGCTGCGCAATTCGGGCGCGTCCGACATCCGCCAGCTGACCCAGGTGTCGCCATCGTTGTTGGTTTCCTCGACCACGTCCGAAGGCGGCGCGGCAGTCGCGCGCATCCGTGGCATTGGCACGGTCGGCGATAATCCTGGCCTCGAAGGTTCGGTCGCGACCTACATCGACGGGGTCTATCGCTCGCGCACCGGCGTCGCCTTGACCGAGCTTGGGCCGATCGACCGGATCGAAGTGCTGCGTGGGCCGCAAGGCACATTGTTCGGGCGCAATGCGTCGGCCGGGGTGATTTCGGTGATCACCGCCAAGCCGCAATTCCGCACCCTCGTTTCGGGTTCGCTAACGGCGGGAAATTACGATTATCGGCGCGCCGACCTTAGTCTCAACGGCGCGCTAAGCGAGACCATCGCGGCGCGGCTCGACGGGGTTTACGTCAAGCGCGACGGCTTTTTGAAGGATGTCATTTCGGGCCGACGGGTCAACGATCGCGACCGCTATCTCCTGCGTGGACAAATCCTGTTTCAGCCGAATGACAATTTCAGCCTCCGACTAATCGCCGACATGTCGCGGCAGAACGAGGAATGTTGCGCCGCGGTCTTCCTTCCAGCGCACAATTTCGTCGCCGGCGTGGGCCAGACGCCCTCGACGATTGCGGCGATCGAGCGCGCGCTCGGCGGAGTCATCAACGACGATCCTTATCGCCGCAGAGTGTCGATCACGCCCGGACGCTCGTATCGCTCGGACGTCCATGACGGCGGCGTCTCGGCCGAAATGACCTATGATTTCGGCGCTGCGGAATTGACCTCGATCACCGCCTATCGCGCCAATAAATATGTCGGCGGCCAGGACAGCGACTTTAACAATCTCGATATCTTTTTCCGCGGCGACGATGGCGGCTTTGGCAACAAGTTCAAGACCTTTACGCAGGAGTTGCGGCTCCAGGGTAATGCCCTCAATGATCGCCTCGATTGGCTTGTCGGCGGCTTCTATTCGAACGAAAATCTAACCCGAAAAGACAATCTGTCGCTGGGCGCCGACGCCGACCGCTATTTCACCCAGGTCATTCGCGCGAGCAACCCCGCGTTTGCCGGCTTCCCCGGTTTCAACCTGCTCAACCCGTTCGCGCAAGGGTTCGTCGGCGCGCAACTCGCGGGCAATCCCGCCTTCGCAGCAATTCCGGTCACGGCACGGCCGCTGGTCGTCAACGCGATCGCCAGCCAAGTCGTCAACACGCCGCTGTCGAATTCGTTCACGAGCGATGTGTTTCATCAAAAAGGCAATAATTTCGCGCTGTTCACGCACAATATTTTCAAGGTTACCGATCGGCTCTCGCTGACGCTGGGTGCGCGCTACACGACGGATCGCAAGAAGCTCAACGCGGACCTCAACAGCACGAGCCAGTGCGCCAATTATGTCGGCAACATCGTTCGGCTGCGGCAACTTGCCGCAGCGGCGGCCGCCAATCCGACCGGCAATGGCGGGCTCAACCCGGCAATCGCGGCATTGGCGGGAGCACTCGCCAATCAAGTGCTGACGCCGATCGGCGGCGCCCCGTGCGCGCTTAATTCGGTCAACGGCAGCTTCGACGGCGGGCGCGAGAAAGAGCATAAGTTCACCGGCACCGCGGTGCTTAGCTACAAGCCGACCGACAATCTGCTGACCTACGCCAGCTTCTCGCGCGGGTATAAAGCGGGCGGGCTCAACCTCGACCGCGCCGGACTGACCTTCGGCGCCGTTGATCTCAACGATCTCCGCTTCAAGCCCGAGCTCGTCGACGCCTATGAAATCGGCGCCAAGTTCAATGGCCGCGGTTTCGACGTCAACGTCGCCTTGTTCGATGAGGAGTTCACCAATTTCCAGCTCAACACCTTCAACGGCGTCAATTTCATCGTCGAGAATATCAACAGCTGCTCGAAGAGCCTCAATGGCGCCGACACTGACAACAGCCCGGTGCCGGTGGCATGTGGCGGCAAGAAAAAGGCCGGCGTACGCTCGCGCGGGCTCGAGGTCGAAACCTTCTTCCGCCCGATGCCCGACATCAGTGGCGCGCTTGGCTTTACCTATGCCGACACGCGCTATCGCAAGAATTTGATCGGGGCGACCGGCAATGCGCTGGCACCGGCGCTGTTCCAGCTGCCCGGACGGCAGCTTTCGAATGCGCCCAAGCTGACCGTGACCGGATCGCTTGGCTATACGCCGGCGATCGGCGGGTCTGGTTTGCACGCTTTATTCTATGTCGATGCGCGCCACACCTCGAAGTACAACACCGGTTCCAACCTCGATATTGAGAAGGTTCAAAAGAGCTTTACCCTGGTCAATGGCCGGGTCGGCGTGCGCGGACCCGATGACCGCTGGAGCTTCGAGGTGTGGGGCCAAAATCTGTTCAACACCAAATATAAGCAGGTCGCGTTCAACGCCCCGCTTCAGGGCAGTGGGACGCAGCGCGGGGTGGAGGCGGGCTTCTATCCCGTAGCGACATCGCTCTATGGCGCTTTCCTCGGTGAGCCGCGGACGTTTGGCGCCACGTTGCGCTTCAAATGGGCGCCCGAGGCGCGGGCCGAAGCGCCGCCGCCGCCGGTCATCGCGCCGCCGCCGCCGCCGCCGCCGCTCGCCGAACCGATGCCCGTGCCGCCGCCTCCGCCGCCGCCGCCGGCTCCGGTCGAAAGTGGCGAACGCGGCTAAACGACGTTCCTGAACTCAAGCAAGGCCCTACCCTCACCGGTGGGGCCTTTGCTATGCGGCGTGCGCTCTGGCGGGTGCGGCGGCGGCGTCGAGCAGCGCGGTCCTGAGGGCCGCGATTTCCGTTGGCCCAAGCTTCTTGCCCGCGGCGTTGGTCAGATAAAACACATCGACCGCGCGCTCGCCGTAGGTCGCGATATGCGCCGAATGGATGCGGTGGCCGTGGGTGTGGATCGCGGCGCTGAGTCCGGCGAGCAATGCCGGGCGATCGCGCGCATTGACCTCGACTACGGTCGTGCGGGTCGAGGCCTTGTCGGCCACCGCGACCGACGCCGCGACCCGGAAGGCGCGCTCGCGCGGGGCCGGCGCGTCGCTCGTGGGCAGCGGCGGCGAGGCCGTGCCGGTCACCGCTGCGGCGACCGCTTTTACCAGCCGCGCGCGCAACCGGCGGTCGGCGTAGGGCCGCCCCTGGCCGTCGAGCACGAGCAGATTGTCGAGCGCCATGCCGTCGCGGGTGGTGTGGATGCGCGCATCGATAATGTTCGCTCCGGCCGCCGCGAGCCCCGCGCAAATGCGATAGAACAGGCCTTCGCGGTCGGGGGTGAAGACGCTCACCCGGGTCGCGCCGCCAGCTTCGTCATTCTCGACTGTGACGCTGGGCAAAGCATCGCCGATGCGCGCTTCGAATGCCGCGACCTGGCGTGCGTTGGCGATCTGCACGTCGAGCGGTTCGGCAAGCCAGTAACTGTCGGGCAAGCGCCGTGCCTGGGCGCGCAGCGCGCTCGCTTTCCACCCGAGTGCCTGCCCCAGCGCTTGCTGACGATGCTCGACCAATTGCACTCGGCCATGCTGCTTGTGACCGAGGCGAAGGCGCTCCTCGGCAGCTTCGAACAGCGTCCGCAGCAAGGTCCGCTTCCATTCATTCCACACCCCGGGACCGACCGCGCGAATGTCGACCACGGTGAGGACGAGGAGCAGGCGCAGCCGCTCGGGGCTTTGCACCATGCGCGCGAAATCCTCGATCGTCTTGGGATCGGCGAGGTCGCGCTTGAACGCGGTCGCGCTCATCAGCAGATGGTGGCGCACGAGCCAGGCGACGGTCTCGGTCTCGGCCGGGTCGAGCCCGAAGCGCGGGCCAAGCTCAAGCGCGATCTCCGCGCCGAGTTCGCTATGGTCGCCGCCGCGGCCCTTGGCGATGTCGTGGAGCAGCACCGCGACATAAAGCAAGCGGCGCGACGAGACCTGGTGGACGATCGCGCTCGACAACGGATGGTCGGCCTTCAGTTCGCCGCGCTCGATCTGCGCGAGGAGGCCGATGGCGCGGATCGAATGTTCGTCGACGGTGTAATGATGGTACATGTCGAATTGCATCTGCGCGACGACGCGGCCGAAGTCGGGAACGAAGCGGCCGAATACGCCCGCCTCATTCATCCAGCGCAGCACGGTCTCGGGCGCGTTGAGCGAGGTCAGCACTTCGAGGAACAATGCATTGGCGCGGGGGTCGTCGCGAACGGCCGCATCGATCAGCGCCGCATCGCGGGTCGCGGCGCGCATCGCAATCGGGTGGACTTCGAGCTGCTCGCGCGCGGCGAGTGCGAACAGCTCGAGCAAGCGCACCGGGTCGTCGCGGAAATAGTCGTCCGCGGGAATTGCGATGCGGCCGCGGTCGAGGACGAAGCCGCTCAGGCGCTTGGGCCGGCGGCGGATCGTCGGCAGCGCGAAGCGGAAGCCCTTCTTGCCCAATTGCTCGTCAAGCTGGGCGAGGAACAGGCCGGTCAAATCGCCAACGGTTTTGGCATTGATGAAATAGAATTGCATGAAGCGCTCGACCGCCGATTTCCCCGGGCGGTCGGCGTAATGCATGATCGCCGCAATCTGCGGCTGATATTCGAAGCCGAGGCGTTCTTCGGGGCGTCCGGCGAGCAAATGCAAATGGCTGCGGACCGACCAGAAAAAGCGCTCGGCGCGCTCGAACGCGCGGAACTCGGCCGCCGAGAACAGCCCGGCTACGACGAGGTCGGCGGGGCGCTCGACGGCATGGACATATTTGCCGATCCAGTAGAGCGTGTGAAGGTCGCGCAAGCCGCCCTTACCGTCTTTGACGTTGGGTTCGACGACGTAGCGGCTGTCGCCCATGCGGACGTGGCGCGAGTCGCGCTCGGCGAGCTTGGCGGCGACGAATTCGGCCGCGCTGCCGGTCACGATCTCCGTGCGGAAGCGGGTCTGCGCGAGGGCGAAGAGTTGGTCGTCGCCCCATAACAAGCGCGCCTCGAGAAAGGCGGTGCGAACCGACATGTCGGACCTGGCGAGCTTGAGCAATTGATCGACCGAGCGGATCGAATGGCCGACCTTGAGCTTCAAATCCCACAGCAGATGGAGGATCGCCTCGGCTGCTTTTTGCTGTTCGCGCGTCGCTGCGATGGCGGTCAGGAACATCAGGTCGACATCGCTGAACGGCGCCATTTCCCCGCGCCCGCTGCCGCCCAATGCGACCAGGGCAAAGCCCGAGCCGAGCGGCGCGCCGGAAGCATCGAAGGCGAGGCGCACGATCTGGTCGTGAAGGAAAGCGGTGGCCTGAGCCGCGGCGCGCCCGCGGCCGGGCTCCGCCGCCAGTCGCCGGGCAATTTCCGCGCGACCGTCAGCCAGCGCTTCGGCGAGCAGCGCTGCCGCGTCTCCTCCATTCATCCGATCGGCAAGCAGGCGCCGGTCGATGATCGCGCGGCGCTGCTCGATCGGTTCGGCGCTCGGATGCGCCATCAGCGGTTGGCGACGATCGGCGGCGGCGCCTGGCTCCAGCCGCCCGCCGCTTCATAGGCCGCACCCAGGTTGAGGCACGCGCGCTCCTGATGCACGGGCGCGATGATCTGCAGCCCGATCGGCAGATTGCCCGGGCCGAACCCGGCCGGGAAGGCGAGCGCCGGGCAGCCCGACAGGCTCACCAGGCAACAGCCTTTCATCCACTCGTGATAGCTGCCCATCGCCTGTCCCGCGACCGAATGTGGCCAGTCGATCGCCGCGTCGAAGGGCAGCAATTGCGCGGTCGGTGCGACGAGAAAATCGAAGCGCTCGAACAATTTGCGGAAGGCGCGGGTCCAGTCCGAGCGGGCCGCGGTCAGGCTGGTGATGTCATAGGCAGACAGTTTCAGCCCTGTCTCGACCTCGCCGATCGCCTCGGGTTTGAGCAGGGCGCGGCGCGCGGGATCGCGATAATGTGCGAGTAATCCCGCGCCTTGTTGCCAGCCGCGCAGCGCCACGAAGGTTTTCCAGGCGTCGGCGATGGGATAGTCGGGCACGGCTTCGTCGAGCGAGCAGCCTAAGGCGGCAAATCGGGCCAATGCCGTGCGGCAAATCGACAGCACCTGGGGCTCGGTTGGCGCGTTTCCGCCGAAATCCCCGAGCCAGCCGATCCGCTTTCCCTTGACGTCGCCGTCGAGCGGCCCGGCAAATCCGGCCACCGGGCTGTCCATCGACAGCGGCGCGGCCGGATCTTGCCCGGCGATGACCGACAGCAGCAGGCCGACATCGGCCACGCTTCGTCCCATCGGACCGACGACGCCCATCGACGGGATCCACTGGTCCGAGCCGTTGGGGACGCGGCCGGCACTGGTGCGGAAGCCGCAGACATTGTTCCACCCGGCGGGATTGCGCAGGCTGCCGCCGTAGTCGCTGCCATCGGCCAGCGGGACCATGCGCGTCGCCAGCGCGACCGCGGCGCCGCCGCTGCTGCCACCGGCCGAGCGGCGCTGGTTCCAGGCGTTGCGGGTCAGGCCATAAACAGCGTTGTAGGTATGCGATCCAAGCCCGAATTCGGGGGTATTGGTCTTGCCGATAAAAATCACGCCGGCGTTGCGCAGCCGGCCGACCATCATTCCATCGGACGTCGCGATGCGGTTGCGAAAGATCGCCGATCCGTCGCTGTGCGGCAGCCCCTTGACCGGTTGCAGGTCCTTGACCGCGTGGGGGAAGCCGTGGAGCGGACCCATCGACTGGCCCCGCGCGAGCATCGCATCCCGCTCCCCCGCCTGGGCCAGCAGGCCGGCGCGATCCTGCAGCGCGACGATGGCGTTGACCGCCGGATTGACCGCCCCGATCCGGTCGAGGCAGGCGGTCATCAGCTCGACGCACGACAGTTTGCGGGCATGGATCGCCGCTGACAATTGGGTCGCCGACAGGTCGACGATATTGGACGCCGGCGGAGCGGCTCCGGCCGCAGGCGCACCGCTGACGACTGTCGCCGAACCCGCCAGCTGCAAAAACGTGCGCCGATCCCAATCGCGCATCGCCGGGATGTGCAGCGCGCGGTCAATCATATTGGATCTCCAGCCAGTTTCTTGAGCGCGTAAAGCGCGTCGAGCGCCTCGCGCGGGGTGAGCGAATCGGGTTCGATTGCGGCGAGTGCGGCGGCGAGCGGGTCGGGCGCGGGCGCGGGCTCGGCGGCGGCGAATAACGGCAGATCGTCGAGGCCCGCGGCGATCCCGCCGGTGGCGTCGCGCCCGGCTTCCAATTTGGCGAGGACCGATTTGGCGCGCGCGACGACCGCGGGCGGCAGGCCCGCGAGCTTGGCCACGGCGATCCCGTAGCTGCGGTCGGCGGCGCCGCCGGCGACTTCGTGGAGGAGGACGAGATCGCCTTTCCATTCGCGCGCGCGGACATGGTGGAGCGAGAGGCAGTCGAGCCGCCCGGCAAGCCGCGTCAGCTCGTGATAATGGGTCGCGAACAAAGTCCGGCACTGGAGCTTGTCGTGCATCGCCTCGACCACCGCCCAGGCGATCGCGAGCCCGTCATAGGTCGAGGTGCCGCGCCCGATCTCGTCGAGGATGACGAGGCTGCGCGGCGTCGCCTGCGCGAGGATCGCGGCGGTTTCGACCATTTCGACCATGAAGGTCGAGCGCCCGCGCGCGAGATTGTCGGCCGCGCCGACGCGGCTGAACAAGCGGTCGACGATGCCGACCTTGGCGCGTGCGGCGGGGACGAAGCTGCCCGCCTGGGCGAGCACGGCGATCAGCGCGGCCTGGCGAAGAAAGGTCGACTTGCCGCCCATGTTGGGGCCGGTCACCAGCCACAAACGGTCGTCCGGGCCGAGGCCGAGATCGTTGGCGACGAACCGCTCGCCAGCCGCGGCAAGCGCGCTTTCGACCACCGGGTGGCGGCCGCCCTCGATCTCGAGGCACGGCAAATCGTCGAGCTCGGGCAGACAATACTGGCCCTCGACCGCGCGCGTGGCATGGCTCGCGGCGACGTCGATCCGGGCGATGGCGTCGGCGGTTGCGGTGATTCGAGCCGACGCCTCGACGCAGGCAGCGGTCAGTTCCTCGGCATGGGCGGCCTCGGCGGCGACTGCGTGGGCGCCGGCCTCGACCACCCGGCTCGCTTCCTCGTGAAGCTCGGGCGAATTGAAGCGGACCACGCCGGCGAGCGTCTGGCGGTGGGTGAAGCCGCTGTCCTCGGCCATCAGAGCATCGGCGTTCCTGGCCGAGACCTCGACATGATAGCCGAGGACATTGTTGTGGCGGATCTTGAGCGCCGCGACCCCGGTCGATGAGCGATATCGGTTTTCGAGTTCGGCGATCGCCCGGCGCCCATTGGATGCGGTATCGCGCAAGGCGTCGAGCGCGGCCGCCATCCGGTGGTCGAGGCGGCGCTGGCGGCCCAGGGCGAGCGTTTCGTCGCCAACGATCTCGCG
>JBDSTQ010000128.1:0-2673 GCA_039928195.1 Sphingomicrobium sp. | reverse complement strand
AAGGCATTGTCGAGGCTGAGCATGGGCCGGGCATGCGCCACCTTGGCGAGGCTCGATGTCGGCGCCGCTCCAAGCCGCTGCGACGGCGAGTCGGCCCGCACCAGCGCCGGAAACTCGGCCTCCAGCGCACGATTCTCCCGCACCAACGCATCATAATCGGCGTCCGAAATCTCGGGCGCATCGCGGTCGTGATACGCCCGGTCGTGCCGCGCAATCTCCTTCGCCAGCCGCATCAACCGGTTGGCGGCCTCAGCCTCGGTCATGCCATCGCCGCCAGCAAATCGGCCATCTTCGCGACACTGTTCATGTTGCGCCCGGTGCTAAGCTTGAACGCGGGCAGCTTCAGTTTGGAGCGACCCATGCCCTCGTCATAGGCAATGACGATTTCGCGCTGCCCAAGCGCCAGCCTCTCGGCCTTCACGCCGGTCGCCGCGTCGATCATCGCCCGCGTTGGCGCGTCCGGCAGGAAAAACGCCACCACGCGATTGCCGGGGTCGTCGGGAAATGGGTTGGACCGCACTACCTCCCCCATTTCGGCAGCCGATCGGACCAGCACAAGCGCCGGCTTGCCGAGGAACGCCTCGACTCCGCCACGCACCCGCTCCGCGACGTCCTCCTCCCCCTCTTCCGCGGTAAACAGCAAATTCCCGCTGGCGATAAAGGTGCGAACCGCGGCAAAACTGCACGCTTCTCCAATTCGCCGCAGCTCCGCACTAGGCAGCGTCGTGTCTGCGCCGAGATTGACCGCCCGGACCAGCGCGACGAACGCGGTCACGCGGCCTCCAGCAATTTCGCCGCCTGCGCCCTCGCCTCGTCGGTGATTGCGGCGCCGGACAGCATTCTCGCGACTTCCTCGCGGCGTTCGTCGGCGTCAAGTTTGCGGACCGTGGTCCGCGTTCCGTCGGGGCCGTGGGCTTTCTCGATTCGGTAATGATGCGCGGCGCGCGCCGCGACCTGCGGTGAGTGGGTCACCACCAGCACCTGCGCATCGACCGCGAGGCGCGCCAAGCGCTCGCCGATCGCGCTCGCCACCGCCCCGCCAACCCCGCGATCGACCTCGTCGAAGATCATCGTCCGCGCGCCCCCGGCCTCGGCCAGCGCGACCTTCAAAGCGAGGATGAAACGCGACAATTCGCCGCCCGACGCGATCCTGGTCAGCGCACCGAACGGCGCCCCGGGGTTGGTCGAGACCTCGAACTCGACCCGGTCGGTGCCCGACGGGCCGGGCTCGGCCGCGGCGATCGCAGTGCGGAACCGGGCCGAGTCCAGCTTGAGCGGCGTGAGTTCGCCGGCCACCGCGACATCGAGCCGCCCCGCCGCCGCCGAGCGCGCCTCGGACAAGGCCTTGGCAGTGAGCGCATAGTCATTCTCGGCGACGCTGAGCGCACGCTCCAGTTGCTCGACCTTGTCGGTCCCATGATCGATCGCGGCGCGACGTTCCCGCATATCGTCGAGCAGCGCCGGCAACTGGTCAGCCTCGACCCGATGCTTGCGCGCCATCCCACGGATTTCGAACAATCGCGCTTCAGCGCTCTCGAGGTCGATCGGCGAATGCGCCAGCGCCGAGGTCGCCGCGGCGATCTTGCCCTCTGCTTCGTCGGCCTCGATAATCGCCCGATCGGTCGCCGCCAGCGCCTCGGCCAGCAACGGATGGGCATCGGCGATCCGTTCGAGCCGCCGCGCCGCCTGGCGAAGTTGCGACAGCCCGCCGTCGGAACCGGTGAAATGCGGCCCGAGTGCGCCGAGATCATCCTCGATCCGCGCCGCCGCCTTGATCTGTGCCCGGGCGTCGGCGAGGCGCTGTTCCTCGCCTTCCTCGACCTCGAGCGCGGCAATCTCGCCAATCGCGAAGTCGAGCCACTCGCGGTCGCGGTCGGCATCGGCCAGCGCCTGTCGCTGCGCCGCGATTTCGCTTCCGAGCGCGCTGCGCTTGGACCACGCCTGATCGACCGCGCCAATTTCGAGCCGACCGAACGCGTCAAGCAAGGCGCGGTGGCCCTTGGGGTTGAGCAAGCCGCGATCGTCATGCTGGCCGTGGATCTCGATCGCCGCGGCGGCGATGTCGCGCAGCACTGAGGCGGGCACCGCCGCTCCGCCCGCGAAAGCGCGGCTGCCGCCATCGGCTTTGAGAGTCCGACGCAGCAACAGCGGCTCGCCCGGCTCATAGGCAACGCACTGCTCGTCGAGCGCGGCGTAGGCGGGGTGGCTCGGAGGAAGCTCGAGCTCGGCGCTGACGCTCGCCGCCGCCTGACCCGCACGGACCAACCCGGTGTCGGCGCGCAGGCCGAGCGCCAGGCCCAGCGAATCAAGCAGGATCGACTTGCCCGCCCCGGTCTCCCCGGTCAGCGCGCCAAGGCCCGGCTCGAACTCAAGCTCGAGTCGGTCGATCAGCACCACGTCGTGGATCACGAGCTGCCTCAGCATGTCGAGGCCCAGTCCGTGTGGATCAGCTCTGCGGCGCCGCCGGCACGTGCCGCTGGATCAGCTTGTAGCTGCGGTGGTACCATTCGCTGCCGGGATAATTGGCGCCCAGCACCGCGGCCGACTTGCGCGCTTCCTCGGGAATGCCGAGCGCGAGATAGCATTCGACCAGCCGCTCGAGCGCCTCCGGCGTGTGGCTAGTGGTCTGGAATTTCTCGGCCACGGTGCGGAAGCGCAAGGTCGCGGCGAGCC
>JBDSTQ010000127.1:0-4012 GCA_039928195.1 Sphingomicrobium sp. | reverse complement strand
GTGCGCGTGCGCTTGCCGTCGCCGATCTGGCGATCGTCGTGGTCGATCCCGACCCCGCGCGCGCGCCGCTCGCCGCGCCCGCGCTGCGCACGCTCGACGAGCTTGGCATTCCGCATCTGATTTTCGTCAACCGCATCGATCAGGCGCACGGCCGCATCCGCGATTTGCTGTCGGCGCTCCAGCCGATGAGCGTGTCGCCGCTGATCGCCCGGCAAATTCCGATCCGGGACGGCGAGAAGATTGGCGGCTTCGTCGACCTCGCGCTCGAATATGCGTTCAAATATCGCGCCGGGCAGGAGAGCGAGCGGATCGAGATTCCCACCGATCTCCAGCAGCGCGAGGCCGATGCGCGGACCCAAATGCTCGAACAACTCGCCGACCATGACGATGAATTGCTCGAACAATTGCTGATGGATCAGGCGCCGAGCCGCGACAAAGTGCTCGCCGATCTCGCGCGCGAAACGGGCGAGAGTCTCGGCGTGTCGCTGCTGTTCGGCTCGGCGATCAGCAGCTGGGGCGTGCGCCGCTTGCTGAAGGCGATCCGCCACGAAGCACCCTCCTCCGCCGCCGCCGCGTCGCGCCTCGGCGTCACCGACGCCGCGCTGTACCCATTCAAGATCGCCCACGGCGCGGTCGGCCGGCTGGCATATTCGCGCGTCCTTGGCGGACGCATCGGCGAGGGCGCCGAGCTCAAAACTGCCGACGGCGACCATGCGCGCCTGGGCGCGCTGTTTCAGGTTCAGGGCGAGAAGACCCAGAAAATCAGCGAGGCGCGCGCCGGCGATGTCGTCGCGGCGGCCAAGATCGACAGCGTCAAAGCGGGGCAATGGGCAGGGCCGGCGACGCTCCCACCGCCGGTCGAACTCGAGCTTCCGGCGCGCAACTGCGCCATCGCCATCGCGCCCGCCGACCGCACCGACGACGTCAAACTGTCCGGCGCGCTCCAACGCCTGCTCGACGAGGACGTCGCGCTGATCCTCGAACATGACGAGGCCAATCACGAACTGCGCTTGAAGGGCGTCAATGACGAGCATTTGAACACCGTGCTCGCCCGGCTGAAGCGGCGTTACGGAGTCGCGGTGACGAGCCATCCGCCGACCATCGGCTATCGCGAATCGATCCGCCGTACGGTCACCCAAAAGGGCCGCCACAAGAAGCAATCGGGCGGCCACGGCCAGTTCGGCGACGTGCTGATCGAGGTCGCGCCAGCGGCGCGTGGCCAAGGCTTTCGCTTCGAGGAAAAAATTCACGGCGGGGCGATCCCCAAGCAGTGGATCCCGGCGGTCGAACAGGGCGTGCGCGACGCCATGGTCAAAGGGCCGCTCGGCTTCCCCGTCGTCGATTGCACCGTGACGCTGACCGACGGCAGTTATCATAGCGTCGATTCGTCCGAGCTTGCGTTCCGGCTCGCCGGGCGGATGGCGATGCACGAGGCGCTGTCCGCCGCGCAGCCGCATCTGCTCGAACCGATTCACAAATTGACCGTTGTGTGCCCGTCGAGCGCGACGAGCCGGATCACTTCGGCGGTCGCGGGGCGGCGCGGGCAGATGCTCGGCATGGCGCCGCGCGACGGCTGGACCGGGTGGGACCGGATCGAAGCTTTGCTGCCCGAGTCCGAATTGACCGGGCTTGAGGCCGAGCTTCGCTCGCAAAGCCAGGGCTTGGCGACCTACGAAGCCGAGTTCGACCATCTTGCCGAACTCAACGGCCCGCTGGCGGACAAGGTGGTGCAGCACAAGGTCCCCGAACCGGCATAAGCATGTTCATCTTACCGTTCGTCCTGAGCGAAGTCGAAGGGCGCCTTTCGACAAGCTCAGGACGAACGATGGTTGGCGGTGAGCCCATCCCCCTCTAACCACGCCCAATGAGGCATTGGTTCAAGGACCAGCATTTCCGCTCGCTGCTGAGGAACAGCGGCTACCTTGCGGTGTCGCGCGCGGTGGCGGCGGTGTGCTCGCTGGCGACCCTGGCGTTCGCCGGCCGCGGGCTTGGCGTCCTTCTGTTCGGGACGTTGATCCTGATTACCAGTTACGCCCGCGCCGCGAGCGGACTAGCCAAGTTCCAGTCGTGGCAATTGGTCGTCCGTTACGGTGGCCAGGGCCTCGCCACGGGTGACCTCGAACGGTTCAAGACCTCGACCGGCTTTGCTTTGGCGCTCGACGTGCTGAGCGGCGTGGCGGGGATGATCGTCGCGGTGTTGATCCTGCCCTTGCTCGCGGACTGGATCGGGATCGGCGGTCAATATCTGTGGCTGGCGATGCTCTATTGCACGCTGCTGCCGACGATGGGCGCGGCGGCGCCGAGCGGCATTTTGCGCACGCTCGACCGCTTTGATTTGATCAGCTGGGCGGGAACGGTGACCCCGATCGCCCGCGCCGTCCTCGCCGGCGTCGCCTTTGCCGTCGGCGCGACACTGCCGGTGTTTGTCGCCATCTGGTATGTCACCGACCTGGTTGGCGACCTTTATACATGGCTGCTGGCATGGCGCGAGTTGAAGCGGCGCGAGCTTCACCGCGGGATCCGTCCGACGCTCAAGCCAACCGGCCTGGAGGACGCCTGGCGGTTCGCGATCAACATCAATCTCGCGGTTGGCCTTTCGACCGTGTGGGGACCGATCGCGCGCTTGGTCATCGGCGGTCTGCTCGGTCCGGCTGGCGCCGCGCTGTTCCGCATCGCCTCGAGCTTCGCGGATAGCGCGCAGAAGCCCGCCGACCTGCTCGGCAAGGCTTTCTATCCCGAAATTGTGCGGATGGACTTCGCGACCAAGAAGCCGTGGCGGCTGATGCTCCGCGGCGCCGCGCTCGCCGGCGGCATCGCCCTGTTCATCATCATTCTGCTGGTGATTGGCGGCAAGCCGCTGATGAGCCTGTTGTTCGGCAAAGCATTCCTCGGCGCCTACCCGCCGCTGCTGGTGCTGATGCTGGTTCCGTTGTTCGGAGTCCTGAGCTTCCCGCTGAGCCCAATGCTCTACACGCTCGGCCGCTCGGATGGCCCGCTCAAGGCCAAACTGGTCGGCAGTGTGGTGTTCTTCGGATCGATCGCGCCTTTGGCCTGGCGCTGGGGGGTGGTCGGCGCCGCGCTGTCCTTCGTGCTTGGCCAAGCAACCAACGTCACGGTGATGCTGCTTCAGCTGCGCCGCGAGTATCGCCGCGTGCGCGCAAAATGAGCCAACGGCCACGCATCTGGCTGCTGCTCGGCCGGCGGCGCGGGGACAATAATCAATTGCTCGCGCTGGGCGAAGCGCTCGGCGAGCCGTTTGAAACGCGGACGATCCATTACAATTGGCAGGCGCGGCTGCGGATGAAGCTTTTCCGCGTCGGTGTGGGCCACATCACCCGCGCCAGCCGCCGCTGGCTACGGCCGCCGTGGCCCGACCTGATCATCGGCATCGGCCGGCGCAGCGTCCCGGTCGCGCACTGGATCATGCGCCAGAGCGGTGGACGGGCGCACATCGTCCGCCTCGGCCACCCGCGCGCGCCGAGCGGCGGGTTCGACCTGGTCATCACGACGCGCCAATATCCGGTGCCGCCGGCGGACAATGTCGTCTTCTTGCCGTTGGCGATGAACAGGTTTCGAGACCCGCCCACGCCGACCGCCGCCGAGCACGCCTGGCTCGGCGCTCTGCCCCGCCCGCATCTGCTACTGTCGCTGGGCGGCACCGCGCCGATGTGGCGCCTGGATATGGCGGCGCTCAGCGAAGCGGCTGCGAAACTCGCCAGGCGCGCCAACGACGAAGGCGGAACGCTGATCGTGATCGGCAGCCCGCGTACGCCTCCCGATGCATGGGATGTGGTGCGCGACGCCGCTCCAATGGCGGCCTGTGTGGAAAAGGAAGTCCGCTATCCCGTGCTGCTCGCCGATGCCGACGCGCAGTTCGTCACCTCTGACAGCGTGTCGATGATCTCCGAAGCGGTGATGAGCGGCAAACCGGTCGGGCTGATCGCGGTCGAACCCGACGCGCGCGGCCGCCGGCTCGATAGCGATCATGCGAAAACCGCGGTGCGCGATCCGC
>JBDSTQ010000126.1:0-5762 GCA_039928195.1 Sphingomicrobium sp. | reverse complement strand
GTCGAAATGCGCCACCAGCCGTTCTTCCTGTGGATCAAGGATTTGTCCGCGCCCGATCCGCTGACCCCGATCAACCTGTTCGGGCTCCTCGATTTCACCCCGCCAACGATCCTCGCGATCGGCGTGCTTCCGATCCTCGTCGGCGCAACGCAGTGGATGTCGATGAAATTGAATCCACAGCCGATGGACCCGGCCCAGGCGCGGATCTTTGCGATCATGCCGTGGTTTCTGGTGATCGTGATGGCGCCATTCGCCGCCGGGCTGCAACTGTACTGGATGACCAACAACATTCTGACGATCGCCCAACAATGGTGGCTGTACCGGCGTTTCGGGCTGCATTTCTCGGACACGCACCCGGTCGCGACGTGAGCGAGGACCCCGACCTCGAGCTGGAAGAGCGCGCGCGGCACTTGTTCGCGGGGCCGATCGCGTTCCTGAAGTCGGCGCCCGAGCTCAAATTCCTGCCCGACCCCGACGTCCCCGAAATCGCGTTCGCGGGACGTTCGAATGTCGGCAAAAGCTCGCTGCTTAACGCGCTCACCGGGCGCAATGGCCTCGCGCGCACCTCAAACACCCCGGGGCGGACGCAGGAGCTCAACCTGTTCGACGTCGGCGAGCCAATTCGTCTGCGGCTGGTCGACATGCCCGGCTACGGCTTTGCCAAGGCGCCCAAGGACATGGTCCGGCGCTGGCGTTTCCTGATCAACGATTATCTGCGCGGGCGCCAAGTGCTCAAGCGCGCGCTGGTGCTGGTCGATTCGCGCCACGGCCTCAAGGAGGTCGATCGCGAGGTCATGAAAATGCTCGACGACGCCGCGGTCAGCTATCGCATGGTCCTGACCAAGGCCGACAAGATCAAGCCGACCGACCTTGCCAAAGTCGTCGAGGCGACCGAAGCCGAAGCGCGCAAGCATCCCGCTGCGCATCCCGCGATCCTCGCCACCTCGAGCGAAACCGGCGCCGGCATCGCCGCCTTGCGTGCAGCGGTATTGGAGGCGGCAACATGCTGAAGCTGATCATTGGCAATCGGGCTTATTCGAGCTGGTCGATGCGCGGCTGGCTGGCGGTCAAGCAATCGGGCGAGGAGTTCGAGGAGCTCGTCGTGCCGATGTTCGACGACGAATGGGAGAAGCGCCGCGAAGGCGATGAGTTCGCGCCCTCGCTCGGCAAGGTGCCGATCCTGTGGGACGGCGATTGCGTCGTCTGGGACAGCCTCGCGATCATCGAATTCCTCGCCGACCGCGTCGGCCGCGACAAATTCTGGCCTGCGGACGAAAGCGCGCGCGCGGTCGCCCGCTCGATGTCCGCCGAAATGCATTCGAGCTTTCAGAATTTGCGCCGCGAGCTGCCGATGAACGTGCGTAAAAGCTTTTCCCCGCGCGCACTCAGCGACCCGGTGCGCGAGGAAATCGACCGCATCATGGTGTTGTGGGCGCAGGCCCGCGCGCGCCACGGCGGCACCGGCGACTTCCTGTTCGGCAATTGGTGCGCGGCGGACATCATGTACGCGCCGGTGGTCACCCGCTTCATCACGTACGGCGTCCCCGTCCCCGCCTTCGCCGGCGCTTATATGAAGGCAGTGCTGTCGCACCCGCATGTCAATGAATGGATCGACAAGGCGCAGGACGAGCCGTGGGTGATCGAGCAGTATGAGGACGACAAGGCCGCCTAATAAGGCGTCCCGTCCTTGCGCGTGTAGGTGCCGTCGGCGGTGAATTTCATGTCGATGTCCGAATATTCGCCCCAGCTCCGCGTGCCCCCGCCGAACACCACGAAGCGGCACGGACGGTCGGTCTCGTTGATCAGGTGATGGCCATTGCGCACGCCCTTGGGCCAGGCGACGAGATCGCCCGGGTTGAGCGGAGTCCGCCCGTCGTCCTCGATCAGCACCGCCGCGCCCTCGATCATCACTGCAAACTCGTCCTCGCTCTCGTGCCAATGGCGCTGGCTCGACCAGGCGCCGGGCTCCAGCGTGACTTCGCTCGCCGCAAAGTCGGTCAGTCCGACCGCCGGCCCGAGGCGACGATAGCGGCGCCCGGCGACCGCCTGGTCGAACGGCGTGGGATAAGTGGTGGCGTTGATCTGAGCGATCGCATCAAGGTCGATCTTGGGCACCGGCAATTCCTTTGCTAGGCGGCGGGGATGTCGATCGACCCTATCGCGCTTGCCGCCGCGCTGATCAAATGTCCGAGCGTCACGCCCGCGCGCGGCGAAGTGTTCGACGTGCTCGAAGCCGCGCTGACACCGCTCGGTTTCACCTGCCACCGCTGGGTGATGGGCGAACCGCCCGAAGGTCCGACCGAGAATATGGTCGCGCTGCGCGGCTCGGGCGGCCCTCATTTCGGCTTTGCCGGCCATCTCGACGTGGTCCCGCCGGGCGAAGGCTGGGTCAGCGGGCCGTTTGAGGGCGCGATCGTCGACGGACGACTGATCGGGCGCGGCGCCAACGACATGAAGAGCGCGATCGCGGCATATGTCGCGGCGCTTTCGCGCATTGAACAGCCGGCGGCGGGCACGCTGTCGTTGCTGATCACCGGCGACGAGGAAGGCTTTGCCGCTTTTGGCACCCCGCGGATCATCGACTGGCTCAACGAGCGCTCGATCCGCCCTGATATGATCCTGATCGGTGAGCCGACTTCGGTCGAGCGGCTCGGCGATACGGTCAAGATCGGTCGTCGTGGCTCGGCCAATATGTGGATCGACGTCCCTGGCGTGCAGGGTCACGTCGCCTACCCGCATCTCACGACCAATCCGATCGCGCCGCTGGCGCGCGTGGTCGGCGCGCTCGACGCGGTTCACCTCGATGACGGCAATGACTCGTTCCCGCCTTCGAACCTCGAATTTACCGCGGTCTCTACTCCGACCGGAGCAAGCAATGTCATTCCCGGCGCGGCGACCGCCCAGCTCAATATCCGCTTCAACAATCTTCAGCGCGGCGAGGACCTGGTGCGCATGGTCGAACAGATTGCGGAACGCGAAGCGCCGGGCGCGACGGTCCGTGCGCGCATATCGGGCGAAGCGTTCCTGACCCCGCCAGGGCCGCTATTCGATCTGGTCGTCGAAGCGATCGAGCAGGAAACCGGGGCGAGGCCCGAGCTGTCGACCAGCGGCGGGACTTCGGACGGGCGATTTTTGATCGCGCTTTGCCCAGTGGTCGATTTCGGTCTGCCCAATGCGACCATGCACAAGGTCGGCGAAAGCGCGGCGGTGGACGACATCCACGCGCTGTCACGCATCTATGAGCGAATCGTCATCGGCGCCTTGGGCGGTCGCGCAACCTGACCTAGTTGTGGTCGTCCTCGTGTCCGTCGGCCCAGGTGACGAAGGTGGTGACTTCAGCCCCATTGCCGAGCGAGCGCTTGAAGGCGCGTGCGCGGCCGCGCGAATCGACCGCGATCGCGCGTCCCCATTCGCGCGGAGCGAGCGGCGCCGCGCCGGCGAATGCCGGGCCGCCGACCGAGACTTGTGTCCCTTCGAACAGATTGGTGCCGAACAGGCCGGAGGGTGATGCCTTGGTGCTGCTCAGCTGGGACCCGTCATTGCGGGCATAGCTGGTGTTCAGCTGATCGAAGTCATGCGCATTGGGATGCTCGTTATTCTTGGTCCCGTTGGTGCCCTTCAGGCCCGAGGGATCCCGCGAATAATCCATGCACGAGCCAAGATTGACGTTGGTCTGATTGACGTCCTGGTGATCGAGGCCGAAGGTGTGACCGATCTCCTGGCACATCACCATCCGCCGCCACGACGGCGTGTTGTATGACGCCGACGAGAAATAGCTTTCGTTGAGCTTGACCGTCCCTTGGACGATGAAGCCGTTCTGGGTCCACACATTGGCGAGACCGAGCCAGCCATTGACGCCATAAGCGTAATTGCAGACTTCGATCTTGCCGTAGGTCGGGTTGCACGTCGATGGCGCGCGTGAGCCGGCATAAAGCACGGTGTCGATCGGGGTCGACTTGTTCCAGTCGAGAGCCGCGCTGACCAAATAGGCGTCCCACGCGGGCCCGACATTGTCGCCCAGGCGCAAGGTCAGGGTGGTGGTGCGCGCCCAATGCATTCCAGCCCAGCTGTGGGTCGCGGACGCCGGAGCGGCAAAACCGGCGACGAGGCCGATGAACATCGCACCAGCCTTGAGTGCTGTTTTGTTTCTCGAGTACATCCGCATGGCCTCCCCGCCCGCATGGCCGCGCAGTTGCGGCTGAATGTCCACTATTTGAATCGAAAACTTACAATAAAGTCAATAGCTTGGAACAATACGCTAATTGGTTTTGATTAAACGCAAAGTTAAGCTGCTGATTGACCGCCGACAGAGGATGCGGCGTTGCCGATCCAGTCGAGGAATTCTTCCTCGAACATCGCCGGGGCGAAGACGAAACCCTGGACCGTATCGCAGCCCATCGCGCGCAGGATATCGGCTTGCGCTGCGGTTTCGACCGCTTCGGCGACGATATCGCAGCCGACGCCGTGGACCAGCTGAATGACCGCCTGGACCACGACCCGCGCGGTCGCGCAGCTTTCGATGTCGGCGATCAGCGACGGGTCGAGCTTGACCCGGTCGAGCGGCATCGCGCGCAACCGCGCGATGTTTGAATATCCCGTGCCGAAATCGTCGATCGCGATGCGCGCCCCGTCGCTGCGCAGCGCGGCGATTTCAGCCAGGACCGGCTGACTGACGGCCATCGCGGTCGATTCAGTGAACTCAAGTTCAACCATCGACAGCGGCACGTCGGCATTGGCCAGGCTGTGGCGTAACTTGACGAAGAAGTCGGCGCGCTCGACCTGGCGCGGGCTGACGTTGAACGCGAGGCGCTTGCCGGTCCCGGCGCGTTGCCAATGAGCAAGGATCGCGGCCACTTCGCCGATTACCCACTCGCCGATCTCATTGATCGCCCCGGTGCGCTCGGCGACTTCGATGAAACTGTTGGGCATGCGCAATCCGTCGCGCGGATGGTCCCAGCGGAGCAGCGCCTCGGCGCCGGTGACTTCCCCCGTTACCAGGCTGACCTGCGGCTGGAACGCGAGCCGGAACTCGCCGCGCTGGACCGCCTCGGTCAGCGCCTTTTCGGTGTCGACCTTGCGCTGATACTGAGCGGCCAGCTCGGCGTCGAACAGGCAATGCTGGCCCCCGCCGCTCGACTTGGCATGGTACATCGCGATGTCCGCCGCGCGCATCAGCGATTCGATGTTCGCACCGTGCTCCGGCGACACCGCAACCCCGACCGAGGCGCCAATCTCGACATTTCGTCCGCCCAGTTCGAACGGCTCGGAAATTGCCTGGACGACGCGGCGAGCGACCCGCTCGACTTCGGAAATCTCTTCGACCCGCGGCAGGAACATGGTGAATTCATCACCGGCGAGCCGCGCCAGCAACGGGCGCGAGCCGGCATCACCGTTGAACTCGGCGTTGACCACGACGCGCAAGCGATTGGCGACCATGATCAGCAATTGGTCGCCGCGGGCATGGCCAAGGCTGTCGTTGACGGTCTTGAAGCGATCGAGATCGACGAACAGCATCGCGGTCTGGAGAGCGCCCGCTTCGCTCAACAATTTGTCGGCTTCCGAACGAAAATGCAGGCGATTGGGAAGCGAAGTGACGGGATCGTACATGCCCAGCGCATGCGCATTCTCGATCGAAGCGCGGACCTCGGCGAACAGGGTGTCGACCGCGGTCGCGAGCTTGGGCATGATCCGCCGTACCGCGGGCGGCGCGGGTGAAATCAGATCGCCGTCCTCGATTGCCAACAGCCGATCACTGAGCGCGG
>JBDSTQ010000125.1:0-4193 GCA_039928195.1 Sphingomicrobium sp. | reverse complement strand
CGAGTAACCGATGCAGCTGATGATCAGGCTCGCCGGCACTTCGTACGTCTCACCGGTGCCGCGCGCGGCACCGCTGTCATCGAGCTCGGTGCGCTCGACGATCAGGCGCTCGGGCTTGCCGTCGCCCTCGATCGCCAACGGCTTGGCGAAGAAATCGAACACGATCCGCTTGGGCTTGCCCCCTTCGAGCGAAGCAAAATCGCGCAGCAAAGTGACCGACTTGCGCTGACCCGGCTCGAGCGCGGCATCGGCCTCGAGCAGCGGGAAGTCGCCCGGCTCGATCTCGGGCGTCGCCGCTTCCAGATGCCCGAGCTCGCCCAATTCCTTGGGGGTCATCGCGATCTGGTGCGGGCCGCGCCGGCCAAGCAAAGTAATCGTCCGGATCGCCGAGCCTTCGAGCGCTTCAAACGCATGGCCGACGATGTCCGACCCTTCGAATTCGGCGCGGGTTTTGGCGAGGATCCGCGCGCAATCGAGCGCGACATTGCCATTGCCGATGATCGCCGCGTGGGTGCCACCCAATGGCGGATTCAATCCGGCGAAATCGGGATGGCCGTTGTACCAGCCGACGAACTCGGCCGAGCCAACCACCCCCGGCAGTTCCTCGCCGGGGATGCCGAGCCTGCGGTCGTGCGGCGCGCCAATCGCCAGAATGACCGCATCGTACAGCTCAAGCAATTCGGCGACCGCGACATCGCGCCCGACCGCGACATTGCCGATGAAGTCGACCCCCGCGCTATCGGCGACCTTGTCATAGCGCTTGGCCACCGCCTTCAACGATTGATGGTCGGGCGCGACGCCAAAGCGGATCAGGCCATAGGGCACCGGATAGCGGTCGAGGATGTCGATCCGCGCCGCCTCGCCATAAGCTTTCTGCAGCGCCTCCGCGGTGTAGAACCCCGCCGGCCCCGATCCGACCACCGCGAACTGCCGCATTCTTCGCTCCCTGTTGCTCGCCAAAGCGTAGCAACGGTGACCACGGTCGTCACCCCGGGTTCCCGGAACGATCACTGTGTTCCCTTGCAGGCAGGAGCTTTGGCCGCGTCGACCGTCGCCAGTTACCAAGGCTCCTGCCTGCGCAGGAGCACTGTCGTTCCTGACGTCTTAGCCCTTGTGGTGGTCCTCGAGCAGGATGTTGCCCTTCTTTTGGAGCATCGCCTGGATCGGCCCGGCGAACATTCCGAGCATGCCCGGCAGCAGCACTTTCAGCCGCACCTTGGCGTCCTCGACGTCGATCGTCGCCTGGACCGACTGGCCCATCGCGGCGATCTTGAGGTTGAGCTGGTCGCCCGCCCAGCCATGCTCGACCTGCGCGCCGCCCGGAATATGCTCGCCGAGGCGGTGGACGTTGTTGGCGATGCGCCGCCGCGCTTCTTCCTTGCCGAGGCTGTGGGGCAGATCGACTTCGATGGGCTGTGTCATGGCCGCGATGTCGGGCCATGGCGGGCGCTTTTCAAGCGGGTGGCTTGGTCTATGGTCGGCACATGCGCATTTTCGCCGTACTGCTCCTGATCGCCGCGAGTCCCGCCGTCGCCCAGGCCCAGACCCAAGCTCCGATCCCGGCTGAGCCGTGGCAGCCGACTGCCCCTTATGTCATCAGCGGTCAGGACGAGCCCGGCTATCGCAACTGGATGGCGGCATCGCCACGCCACCCGGCCTATGTCAAAGCGTTCAACGACTACCTGACGACCTGGGGCGTCGCCGGGGTGGTTCCGACGTGGCAATTGCTGCGCACCGCAAGCGACTGGATGAAATGCGGCGCCGCGCCGTTCGAACTTCCGCCGACCGACAATTGGCCCAATGTCGTGCAGACGTTGCGCTACATCCGCGATCAGGTGATCCCCGCGATCGGTCCGGTCGAACCGGTCTCGGTCTATCGCAACCCCGTGCTCAATCACTGCGCCGGCGGCGCCAATGAAAGCGCGCACCGCTTCATGCAGGCGGTCGACATGGTGCCGCTGCGGCCGATGACGCGCGAAACGCTGATCCGCACATTGTGCGCCGGCCATGCGATCAATGGCGCGCGCTACGCCGTCGGCCTCGGCTTTTACCCGTTCATTCGCTTCCATGTGGATTCGCGCAAGTTCCGCACTTGGGGACAGCATGACACGGGCGGCATCGCCTGCGCCGAATCCTTCGCGTTGGCGCACGCCGCGGACTTGCCCAAGGCCGATGGTGTGGACTCGCCACCCTGACCGCCAGACTTGTGCTGCCTGCTTGCAACGCCATATCGCCGCCCGACCACAGGGGTAATTGATGGACTTGGAAAAACTCACCGACCGCGCGCGCGGTTTCCTCCAGGCGGCGCAAACGATCGCGCTGCGCGAACATCATCAGCGGATCATGCCCGCGCATCTGCTCAAGGCGCTGCTCGACGACGAACAGGGCATGGCCGCGGGGCTGGTCAAGGCGGCCGGCGGGGACGCCAAATTGGCGCAGCGCGAGGCCGATGCCCTGGTCGCGAAAATTCCTTCGGTTACCGGCAGCGGCGCAACTTCCGCGCCGGGCATGGACGGCGACACCATCCGCATCCTCGACCAGGCGCAACAGATCGCGGCCAAAGCAAGCGACAGCTATGTCACCGTCGAGCGCATCCTGCTGGCGATGGCGCTGGCCAAGGGCAGTGATGTCGGCACCGCGCTGGGGACGGCCGGCCTAACGCCGCAAGCACTCAACGCCGCAATCGAGCAGCTGCGCGGCGGCCGTACCGCCGACACCCAGGCGTCCGAAGACCGCTACGACGCGCTCAAGAAATATTCACGCGACCTCACTCAAGCGGCGCGTGACGGCAAGCTCGATCCGGTCATTGGCCGCGACGAGGAAATCCGCCGCACAATCCAGGTGCTCGCGCGCCGGACCAAGAATAATCCGGTGCTGATCGGCGAACCCGGGGTGGGCAAGACCGCGATCGCCGAGGGGCTCGCGCTGCGCATCGCCAATGGCGACGTCCCCGACGGGGTCAAGGACAAGCGCCTGCTCTCGCTCGACATGGGCGCGATGATCGCCGGCGCGAAATATCGCGGCGAGTTCGAGGAACGGCTGAAAGGCGTGCTCGACGAGGTCAAGCAGGCGGCGGGTGAGATCATCCTGTTCATCGACGAAATGCACACGCTCGTCGGCGCCGGCAAAGGCGAAGGCGCGATGGACGCTTCGAATCTGTTGAAGCCGGCGCTGGCACGCGGCGAATTGCATTGCATCGGCGCGACTACGCTCGCCGAATATCGCAAATATGTCGAGAAAGACGCGGCGCTCGAACGGCGTTTCCAGCCGGTGTTCGTGGGTGAGCCGACCGTTCCCGACACAATCTCGATCCTGCGCGGCCTCAAGGAAAAATATGAGCTTCACCACGGCGTGCGCATCACCGACGCCGCGCTGGTCGCAGCCGCAACCTTGAGCAATCGCTACATCACCGACCGCTTCCTTCCCGACAAAGCGATCGACCTGATGGACGAGGCCGCGAGCCGCATCCGCATGGAGGTCGAGAGCAAGCCCGAGGAAATCGAGAATCTCGACCGGCGGATCATCCAGCTCAAGATCGAGCGCGAGGCGCTCAAGAAAGAACCTGACCGTGCGTCGAAGGACCGGCTCGGCAAACTCGAAGAAGAACTCGCCAACCTCGAGCAGCAATCGGCCGAGCTGACCGGGCGCTGGCAGGCCGAAAAGGACAAGATCGCGGGCGAGGCGAAATTGAAAGAGAAGCTCGACGCCGCTCGGCTCGAGCTTGAGCAAGCGCAGCGCAATGGCGACCTCGCGCGCGCCGGCGAGCTTCAGTACGGCCGTATCCCCGAACTCGAAAAACAGCTCGCCGATGCCGAAACCACGACCCGCGGCGCGATGCTGCGCGAGGAAGTGACCGACCAGGACATCGCCGGCGTGGTCAGCCGCTGGACCGGGATTCCGGTCGAGCGAATGATGGAGGGCGAGCGCGAGAAATTGCTGCAGATGGAAAGCGCGATCGGCGCGCGGGTGATCGGCCAGGCCGATGCGGTCAAGGCGGTCGCTTCCGCCGTGCGCCGGGCACGCGCGGGATTGCAGGACCCCAACCGCCCGCTCGGGTCATTCCTGTTCCTCGGACCCACCGGGGTCGGCAAGACCGAGCTGACCAAAGCGCTCGCCGGTTTCCTGTTTGACGACGAGCACGCGATGGTCCGCATCGACATGTCCGAATTTATGGAAAAGCATGCCGTCAGCCG
>JBDSTQ010000124.1:0-8966 GCA_039928195.1 Sphingomicrobium sp. | reverse complement strand
AAAACCGTACACGCTCGAAAATGTGGCGCGGGCGATGGACGCGCTGGCCGGTGCAACGAAATAGAAGCGAGCAAATTGCGACGGGAAAAATGGCGCGCCCGGAACGATTCGAACGTCCGACCCTCAGATTCGTAGTCTGATGCTCTATCCAGCTGAGCTACGGGCGCGCATGCCGATGGTACGGCGAGGGCGCGACATAAGGGGCGGCGGCGGGCGACGCAACCCGGCGAAACATTGCCGCTCGCCGACGGGCGACCTAGAGCCAAAGCCGTGAGCCGGACCTTTTCGCTTTTGCTTTGCCTCCTCGCGACTGGCTGCGCGCAGTCCGGCGGGCCCTATCCTTCGCTCCAGCCGCGCGCGGCCGAAGCAGTCGACCCGCGCGTGCCGGTCGAGCGCCCCGTCAATGATCGTCCGGTGACCGCGGCGCTGGCCGCGCGCCTGTTCGCACTGGTCGCCGAAGCGCGCGGTGGCGACGGAGCATTTGCCTCGTTGATTGATCAGGCCGACCGCCTCGCCGCCGCTTCAGGCCCGATGCAAAGCGAAGGCTGGATCGCCGCGCAGGAAGCGCTCTCGGCGGCGGTCGCGGCGCGCGGGCCGACGGTGCGCGCGCTCGGCGACATCGACGGCCTCGGTGCGGAAAGGCTGGCGCAGCAAGGCGGCCTGTCGCCCAGCGACCTCGCCGCGATCCGGGCCGCGGCCGCCGAAGTCAGCGCGACCGAACGGCGCCAGGCGGCAAGGATCGCCGCGGTCCAGCGTCGCCTCGGACGCTAGCCGCGCGCTGCTCGCCATTCGTCGGCAGTGATCCGCCACACCAGCGACGGATTAAGCTCGGGTCCGAAGCGCGTGTCTTCGAAGTCGAGATCGGCGCGGCGGCGCATGCCGAGACGCTTCATCAGGCGCTGCGAAGCGACATTGGCGGCGATAGTCAGTGCGATCACCGCCGGATATCCGAAGCGCTCGAACGCAAGGCCGAGGCTGGCGGCCGCGGCTTCGGTGGCAATGCCCTGTCCCCAAGCGCTCTCGCGCAAGCGCCAGCCGATTTCGGGGGTGTCCATCAAATCGCCCGCGCCTGGCGCATTGACTCGCTTTACCCCACAAAAGCCGAGCAGCTCGTACGACTGCTTGTCCTCGACGATCCAGAACGTGTGGTCGAAATCGCGGGTGAAGCCCTGGATCCGTTCGAACGCCTTATGCCATTCCTCGCGCGTCTGCACTCCGCCGAGATGGCGCATCACCGGCGCCGTGTTCATGACATCGTAGAATTTTGCCTCGTCGGCTTCGTCCCAATCGCGCAGCCGCAGCCGCGCGGTTTCCGCCGCAATTTTAGCCACGGCACGTCGCCACCCCCGCGACGATCGCGTCGATCGCCTGGTCGACATGTTCGACGTGGGTGCGGAAACTGAGGATCGCGCAGCGAATGAGGAAGCGCCCGTCGATCCGCGTCCCGCTGAGCATCACCCGGCCCTCGTCCTGCAATTGCTTGATCAGCCGCTCATTGAACGAATCGTCGTCGCCGTAGCGGAAGGCGACCACGCTTAATTGCGGGGGAGGGCCGGGGTCGAAGCCGTCGATTTCCGCCAGCCGCGCGTGGAAGTATCGCGCCAGCGCGAGTTTCTCCGACTGCGCCGCGCGGAACGCGGCGATCCCGGCGATCTGCAGCGGCAGCCACAGCCTGAGCGCGCGAAAATGGCGGGTCAGTTCGGGCGACAGATCGGCGGGCGAGGGGCCGACTTCGGATTCGCCGAGCGGCTGAATGTAGGCGCCGGTCGCGCTGAATGCGTCGAGCAGATGCTGGCGGTCACGAACCAGCGCGGCGCCGGTGCCATAGGGCAGGAACAAGGTTTTGTGTGGATCAAGCGCGATGCTGTCGGCCTGTTCGATCCCGGCGAGCTTGGCGCGGCCCTCGTCGCACAACGCGAACAGCCCGCCATAGGCGCCATCGACGTGCAGCCACGCGCCATAGCGGCGGCACAGCTCGGCAATCTCCGGCAAGGGATCGATCGCGCCGGTGTCGACGGTTCCCGCCGACGCCACCACCAGCCACGGCCGCACGCCATCGCGGACGTCCTGTTCGAGCGCCTCCTCGAGCGCCGCCACATCCATGCGGTGCGCGGTATCGGTGGAGATTTCGCGTTTCGGCGCGCGCCCGCGTCCGGCGATGTGGAGCGCCTTATCAACACAATAATGAACGAACTGCGTCTTGTAGACCGCGCCGCCGCCATCGGTGTCGCGGGCATCGCGCGCGGCGATGATCGCGGTGAGATTGGCGATGCTCCCGCCCGAGGTCAGCGTGCCGCCTGCGCCCGGCCCGTAGCCGACCACGCTCGCCAGCCAATCGGTGCAGGCATTTTCGATCCGCACCGCGCCGGGGCTGGCCGAGGCAAAGCCCGAATATTTGTTCGACACCGCCGCAAGCAGGTCGCCGAGCCCCGAATGGAACAGTCCGCCGCCCGGAATATACGCCATGAAGCGCGGCGAAGTGGTCGCGAAGCCCGGACGGTCGATGCACGTCGCGACATAATCGAGCACCGCCGCCGGGTCGCGGCCGCCATCGGTGAATTCGGGATCGAGCCGTTGTGCGAACACTTCGGACCACGGGCGGTTGCTCGGCGCGTCCTCGACCTGGTCGAGATAGGCGAGTGCATGCGCCATCGCCTGCTCGCCCAACGCCGCGCGCTCACTCGTGTCGGGCTCGAGCGGCCGCGCCGCCCCGCGCAACCGCTCGCACTCGGCTTTCAGCTCGGAAATCATCCGCCGATCAGGCGCGCCGCATCGAGCGCATGATAGGTCAGCACCCCGGTCGCGCCGGCGCGCTTGAAGCTCATCAAGGTCTCCAAAATCAGCGCATCGCGGTCGCCCGCGCCCGCCGCCGCGGCATGCTCGATCATCGCATATTCGCCGCTCACCTGATAAACGAAGGTCGGCACGCCGAACCGGTCCTTCACCCGCGCGACGACATCGAGATAGGGCAGGCCTGGCTTGACCATCACCATGTCCGCGCCTTCGGCGAGGTCGAGCGCGACCTCGCGCAGCGCCTCGGCGCCATTGGCCGGGTCCATCTGATACCCGCGCTTGTCGCCCTTCAGCCGCCCGGCCGATCCGACCGCGTCGCGGAAGGGGCCGTAAAAGGCCGACGCATATTTCGCCGCATAGGCCATGATCGCGACTTGCGTGTGGCCGGCGCGCTCAAGCCCGGCGCGGATCGCGGCGACACGCCCGTCCATCATGTCCGAGGGCGCTACGATGTCCGCCCCCGCCTGCGCCTGGACCAGCGCCTGCTCGACGAGGATATCGACCGTCGAATCATTGACGACATTGCCCGCGGCGTCGGTCAGCCCGTCATGGCCATGCGCGGTATAAGGATCGAGCGCGACATCGGTGAGCACGCCGATCTCGGGCACCGCATCCTTGATCGCGCGGATTGCGCGGCAAATCAGATTGTCCCGATTCAGCGCCTCGCCCGCATCCTCGGTGCGCAGGTTCTGCGGCGTGTTGGGAAATAAAGCGATGCACGGAATTCCGGCGTCGGCGGCTTCGCGCGCGCGCGCCGCGAGGAGATCGACGGTCCACCGGCGTGCGCCCGGAAGCGACTGGATCGGCTCCTCGCAGCCCTGACCTTCGCACACGAACAGGGGCCAGATGAGATCGCTCGGATGAAGCCGGTGCTCGGCGAGCATTGCGCGAATCCACGGACTCGAGCGGCCGCGGCGCATGCGCAGGGCAGGAAAGGCGGGTTGGGACATCGCCGCGCCATAACCGTTCGGAACTCTGGAAGCCAAGGGCCGCTATGCGTGGATGGACAAGGCCCTCCCCCGCAAAGCGATCCTGATCGTCAACGCCAAGAGCCGCCAGGGCACGGAGGCGTTCGAGCAAGCGCGCGCGAAGCTGATTGCGGCGGGGATCGAACTGATAGACGCCAAGGCAGTCAAGAACCCCAAGACGATGGGCAGTGTCGTGAAGGCCGCGGTCACCCGCGCGCCGATGGTCATCGTCGGCGGCGGCGATGGATCCTTGTCTTCGAACATCGGCCATTTTCTCGGGAGCGACACGGTCTTCGCCTTGCTTCCGCTCGGCACCGCCAACAGCTTCGCGCGAACGATGGGCATCCCGCTCGACCTCGACGGCGCGATCGACGTCATCGCGACGGGTGCGCCGCGCTGCATTGATCTGGGCAAGATCGGCGACCATTATTTCCTCAATGCGGGAGCGATGGGCCTCGCCCCCGAAGTCGCCAAAAGCGTTCCGCATGGCCTCAAGCGCCGGCTAGGCCGCTTGGGCTATCTGATGTGGGCGGGGTGGTCGGCGGCAAGCTTCAGCGCCTTTCGCCTGCAGGTCGATGACGGCCGCCGCGTTCGCCGCTTGTGGGCGACCGAGGTGCGCATCGCCAACGGCCGCTTCCATGGAGGGGTCGAGCTCATTGAAAGCGCCGATGTCGAAAGTGGCCAGATCGTCGTCCAGGCGGTCCAGGGGCGCAGCCTCGTGCGGCTCGGCTGGAGCTATTTCGCTTCGGCGGCCAAGCTCGCCTCGCGCGGCGAACCGCTGCGCGAGTTCCGCGCGCGCAAGCTTGCTCTCAAGACGCGCCCGCCGATGCAAGTGTCGATCGACGGCGAACTCGGTCCCGAGACTCCGTTCACGGTCGAGGCGATCGCCAATGCGGTGACCATTGCCGCCCCGCGCGACGCCTAGCCGCCCGGCTTCATTCGCCCGCCGGTCTCGCCGTCGGCCATCGCTTCCTCAATGCATTCGTCGGACGATGGCGGTGCTGCCATGCGTGCCTTGCGCCACCCGCCGTGGAGGTAAAAGGCCGTCGCCATGAGCACGTTTGCAAGGCTGCTGACGGGGAAACTCAGCCACAAGGCGTCGGCCTTGAGCCACGGATACGCGAGCAGCGCAAAGCCCAGCCGCACCGGGTAGAGGCCGACGGCGAGAATCAGCAACGGCCCGATCACCGCACCATTCGCGCGCACCGTCCCGAACAGCACGAGGGTCACCCCGAACAACAGGAAGCTCCACGTCGCGAGCAATTGGATGTGGCGCGCGATCGGCAGCGCCGGGCTGTCGCCGCCGAGGAACAGCGCCAGCGCGGGCCGGTCGGCAATCGCCAGGATCACCACCAAAATACCGGTGATCGCCACTGCGAAGATCACCCCCGAGCGGGTGATCGTGCTGACCCGGCTCCACAAATTGGCGCCGATATTCTGCGCGACCATCGCGCTCACCGCCGCCCCCAGCGCCATCGCGGGCATCTGCAGATAGGTCCACAACTGCATCGCCACGCCGAACGCCGCGGCGGTGTCGACGCCCTCGCGATTGACCAGCCCGAGCAGCGCCAGCATCGACGAGGAAATGACGATCATCTGCAGCCCCATCGGCAGACCCTTGGCGAACACCGTCTTCATGATCGCGCGGTCGGGGATGAGGTAGCTGAGCTCACGCCCGCGCAGCCGCAGCGGCAGATCGCGCGCGTAAATGTAGATCAGCATCGCGGCCAGGCTGATGTAATTGGCGATTACGGTCGCGGTCGCGGCTCCGGCGATGCCCATCCGCGGCACCGGGCCGAGGCCGAGGATGAACACCGGGTTCAAGCCGCTGTCGAGGATCACCGCGAGGATCATGAACCACAACGGCGTCAGCGCATCGCCGCCGCCGCGCAGCGCCATCATCAGTACGACCATCGTCAGCGACGCCGGCATCGCGATGAAGATCACACGCAGATAAGCGAGCGCGAGCGGCGCTGCTTCAGCGGGGGTGGCGAGCAGCCGCAGCAGCGCCGGCGCGGCGATCCACCCGATCACCGCGATCATGATGGAGATGACGACAAACGATCCCAGCGCGGTCCCGAGCACGCGCCGCGCACCTTCGACATCGCGGCGACCGAACGCCTGGCCGATGAGGATCGTCGAGGCCATGCCAAAGCCGAACACGAACGCGAGCAGCAGGAACATGATGATGTTGGCGTTGGACGTCGCTGCCAGCGCATGCTCGCCGAGGAAGCGCCCGACCCACACCGCGTTGATCGTGCCGTTGAGCGACTGCAGGATCGAGCTCGCCAGCGTCGGCAGCGCGAAGGCGAGCAGGGTCGCGGCGATCGGCCCCGTGGTAAGGTCGCGGCCCGTGCGCGGTTGTGCTGCCTCTGCCTCTGCCATCTGCGCTCCCGGGACCCGGCCGCGCGATCGTCGCGGCAGGCTTTAGAAGTGCTTGGCGAACTCGAGCAGCAGGCGCAACTGGCCGTCGGCCTCGTCACGGGCGCGGCCGATCGCGAACAGATAGCCCGCCTCAATCTCAAGTTCGCCGCCGGCGAGATGCTCGATCGCGGTCTTGACCACCGGCCCCGCATAATGGTCGCCGCGGGCCGAGAAATTGCGGCTTGAGCCGAGCCCGCCGAACGCCGCGACGCCGACCCGCACTTCCTCGGCGATCTCGACATCGGTTGAGGCGGCATAACCGAATTCAACAGGCCCGCCGACGCTCAACGCGTAGCCGGCGATGAGGTTGAGCCGCGAATCCCATTGCCCCGCGCGCTTTTGCAGCAGCAGCTTGGCCTCGATCGCGTCGGGGCCGTCGATCACCGCCTCATATTCGCCGTACAGCGCGGTATCGATTCCGGCGATCTGGCCGAGCGGAAGGATCGCCTCGCCGGCGATTGCCGAAAGCTTGCGGTCGCCATGCGGTTCGCGCTCGAATTCGGCGAGCAACGCGGCGTAAATGTTCGCAAAGTGATGCGCGGCTTCGAATACCAGTGCGTCCTCGCCAGCCTGGTCGCCCCCGGTAAGCCGGCCGTAACGCAGTTCGAGTTCGGTTTCGCCCGGCTCGATCGTCGCGCCATAGACTTTGCTGCCGAGGCCCGGCGCCGCGATTGCCGCCGACGGCATCATCGCTGCGCCAGCCAACACCACAGCAACCAAATATCCACGCACGCGATCGTCCCCTTTATCAATGAAGGGCGCGCTCTAATGCGAATGTCTCGCAATAGCAAATGTCAGGCGAGGCGCTCCATAGCGGCGCGTAGCCGCTCCGCCTCGGCAGCACGCGCATCATGGTCGGCGCGCGCTTTGTCCACGGCTTCGGGCTTGGCGCGTTCGGCGAACGCGGGGTTGGAAAGCCGCGCGGCGAGCGAGTCGCGGTCCTTCTCGGCGACCGCGATGGCTTTCGCTAGGCGGGCCTTCTCGGCGTCGAGGTCGATCGCGCCCTCGAGCGGAAAGGCGATGGTCTGGCCGCCAACGACGATTTGCGCCGAACCTGCGGGCACCGCTTCGGCAGTGACGGGCGCGCCGAGCTTCGCCATTCGCGCCAGCGTCGCCTGATTGCGCGTCAGCCGCGCGATCGTTGCGGAATCGCCGCCGATGACATTGGGGGTCAGCGCCGAACTCCACGGGATGTTGAGCTCGGCGCGCATCGCGCGAACTTCGCTGACCACCGCGATCAAGGCGCCGATTTCGTGCGCCGCCTTGGCATCGACCGTGGCCTCCGGCGCCGGCCATTTGGCAACGATCAGCTCGTACGGCCGCTCGCCCATCGCGCCCCACAATTCCTCGGTGATGAACGGCATCAAAGGGTGGAGCATGACCAAAATCTGGTCGAACGCCCACGCGGCGACGGCGCCCGTTTCGGCCGCTCTCCCCTCGCGCTCACCCTGAGCTTGTCGAAGGTCTTCTCCAGTCGCTTCGACAACCCCGGATCCAGTCCGGGGGGGAGCGCTTTGGGGGGTCAGCTCACCCTTGATCAGCTCGACATACCAGTCGCAGAAATTGTCCCACACGAAGTGGTAGACCGCGCTCGCCATCTCGTCGAAGCGGAGATCGGCGAACGCCTTGTCGAGTTTCGCCAAAGTCTCGACCACTTCGCCGATGATCCAGCGGTTGACCGGCAGCGTAGCGTCGGGCGCGGCGATGCTCTGGCTCGCGCCGACCCCGTTCATCTGCAGGAAGCGCGCGGCATTCCACAGCTTGGTCGCAAAATTGCGATAGCCCTCGACGCGCTTCTCATCCAATTTGATGTCGCGCCCCTGGCTCTCCATCGCCGCCAGCGTGAAGCGCAAGGCGTCGGCGCCATAGCGGTCGATGAGGCCCAGCGGATCGACCGTATTGCCCTTCGACTTGGACATTTTCTGCCCCGCGGCGTCGCGCACCAGCCCGTGAAGATAGAGCGTCTTCCACGGCGGAGAACCCATGAACTCGATCCCCTGCATCGCCATCCGCGCGTCCCAGAAGAACAGGATGTCGAAGCCCGAGATCAGGACGTCATTGGGGTAATGACGCGCGAGGTCGGGCGTCTGCTCGGGCCAGCCGAGAGTGGCGAACGGCCACAGCGCGGACGAGAACCAGGTGTCGAGGACGTCCTCATCCTGGGACAGAACGACGCTTAATCGACCATCAAAACTTTCGAGGTCGTCTTTGCCATAAATGCGGACCTGGATATCGGAGCCATAATATTCAGTCGCCTGCTCCAACAACGCTTCTTCAGTTTCGGCAACGAAGATTTTTGTGTCAGGCGTCGTGCCCGTGATAACTTCCTCGGCGATCTCGCGATAAGTTTTGTGCTTGTGGTTCTCTAGCCAGTCTTTGGAAAAGCCAAACCACGCTGGAATACGATGACCCCACCACAGCTGCCGTGAGACGCACCACGGCTGGATATTTTCGAGCCAGTTGAACCAGGTCTTTTTCCATGTCTCTGGCACGATCCGGATTGCGCCCGAACGGGTCGCCTCGAGCACCGGGGCGGCAAGCTTGGCCGCGTCGACATACCATTGGTCGGTCAGCCACGGCTCGATCACCACGCCCGAGCGGTCGCCATAGGGGGTCGGCACGACGCGATCTTCAACTTTGACCAGAGCGCCCTCGGCTTCGAGCAGCGCGACCACCGCCTTGCGCGCATCCTCTCTGGTCAATCCGATGAGCTCGTCGGGGATCGAACCGTCGGCTGTCTGGACCACCAGCGCCTGCCCATCGAACATGTTGAGCATCTCG
>JBDSTQ010000123.1:0-3939 GCA_039928195.1 Sphingomicrobium sp. | reverse complement strand
GCAAAGGTTTCATAAGCAATTGGATCGTGGACTTCGCGCCCAGCCCCGCGGCCTCGCTTGCGCAACGAGTCAATCGACCGGCGAGCGGCAATCGCAGCGAGCCATGGCGCCACCGGTCGTCCCGGCTGATAAGTATGGCGCACCCGATGCACGGTCACCAGCACATCCTGGACGACATCCTCAATGGCGTCTTCGGCCCACAGCTTGCGCCGGGCCAGCGCGCGGACGAACGGCGTCACGTCGGTCAGAAACTCGCGATAGGCCGCGGCATCCCCCGCTTGCGCGGCGGAAAGCAACTGGCCCCATCGGTCATCTCGGCCCGCCACTGTCTCAGTCCTTTCCTGATCGCCTGTAACCTCGACGGGTGGAACGTCGAAATAGGCAGCAGAAGATCATGGAGACGCGCAAGATGGAGATCAATGTGACCAAGCGAGGATTTCTGGCAGGTACAGGTGGCGCCTTGACTGCCTTATTGTTCGGCGCCTGCTCAAAAAAAGGAACCGCTGCCCAGACTTCAAAGTTCGAAGTCACCAAGTCGCCTGCCGAATGGCGCAAAATTCTAAGCCCCGCTCAATATAATGTGCTTCGCGAAGAAGGCACTGAACGCCCGCGGTCAAGCCCCCTCAATAGCGAGAAACGGCGCGGCAGCTACGCCTGCGCTGGCTGTCGGCTTCCCGTTTATTCCTCTAAAGCCAAGTTCGAGAGCGGCACCGGTTGGCCGAGCTTCACCGCTCCGATCAAGAACGCAGTTCAAACCAAGCCCGACCCCGGACTTTTCGGCAACCGCACTGAAGCACACTGCCGCCGCTGTGGCGGCCATCTCGGCCATGTGTTCGATGATGGACCGGCTCCGACCGGCCAGCGTTGGTGCATGAACGGCGTTGCGATGAAATTTATTCCGGCATGACCAACAACCGATCCCGAGCGATTCGGGTGCTGACCGCGATCCTGATGACCAGCGCCGCCGCATCTTGTTCTCGAGCCGCGCCGAGCGCGCCGCCGCGCGACCAAGGCGGCCAACGCGCCGAAGCGGTCTTCGCGGGCGGCTGCTTCTGGTGCACCGAATCTGATTTCGACAAGGTGCCGGGGGTGATCTCGACTGTATCGGGCTACACCGGCGGCAAGGTCCTCAACCCAACTTACAAGCAGGTTTCTGGCGGGAACACAGGCCACATCGAATCACTCCGCGTCGTCTACGATCCGGCGCGGGTCAGCTATGCCACGTTGGTCGAGCACCTCTATCGCTCAGTCGATCCGGTCGATGCGGGCGGCCAGTTCTGCGATCGCGGCTATCAATATCGCTCGGCGGTCTTCGTCTCTAACGCACAGGAGCGGCGGGTTGCCGAAATGCTCAAAGCGAAATTGGAAAAGGTGAAGAATACGCCGGGCAAGATCACAACTTTGATCCTCCCGCGCTCTACTTTTTATCCGGCCGAGGGCTATCATCAGGATTATTACAAGAAGAATCCGCTGAAATACCGCTTCTACCGGCTTAACTGCGGACGCGACGCGCGCATCAAGCAAGCATGGGGCAGCGGCGGATCGTGATTGGGCGCGACGGAGACAGGTTATAGCGACTGCGATCGATCATGAACTCTCGCCGTTCGCGCTACTGGAAGCGCGGCCGCTCGATGGCGCGAAGTTCCGCGATCCGTTGCGAACCGCCACCGGCGAAGCCCGTGCTCAAGTCGCGTTACGGGGACTCGAGACGCTTTGGATAAACACCGGCACGCTGTGCAATCTGACCTGCAAGACCTGTTACATCGAAAGCTCGCCTCTTAACGATGCACTAGTCTACCCGACCTTGGCCGAGGTCGACGCATATCTTGACGAAGCCGAAAACCTTGGCACGCGCGAAATCGGTTTTACCGGCGGCGAGCCGTTCATGAACCCGGACCTGATTGCGATGATGCGCTCGGCGCTGGAGCGTGGCTTCGAGGTGCTGGTGCTGACAAATGGGATGCGCCCGATGCGGCGCTTTGAGGACCGCCTCGACGTTTTGCGCGCCGACCTCGGCGCGCGGCTGACGATGCGGATCAGCCTCGACCATTATACGCCCGAACTGCACGAGTCCGAGCGCGGCGCGGGCACTTGGGCCAAGGCGATCGACGGCGGCAGATGGCTGTCGGATCACGGCTTTCGCCTTGCCGTCGCAGGGCGGCGGCTGGCCGAGGAAGGCGAGGCGGAGGCCCGCGCGGGATATGCCGCACTGTTCGCCAAACACAGCCTGCGCATCGATGCAGGTAATCCCGCTGCGCTCGTGCTTTTCCCGGAGATGGACGAAACTGCCGACGTGCCCGAGATCAGCGAGGCCTGTTGGGATCTGATCGGCGTTTCGCCCGAAACGGTAATGTGCGCGTCAAGCAGAATGGTGGTCAAGCGCAAGGGTGCGCCGCACCCGTCTGTGGTTGCCTGCACGCTGATCCCATATGACGCTGGGTTCGAATTCGGCAAGACGCTTGCCGATGCGCAGGGACCGATTAGCCTCAACCACCCGCATTGCGCGCGTTTCTGCGTGCTCGGGGGTGCGAGCTGTTCGGGGTGACGCGTTGCTGACGATCGTCATCCCGACGCTCAACGCCCGCGCCAGTCTCGGCGCGTGCCTAGCCTCGTTCGATGGAGCCGACGAAATCCTGGTCGTTGATGGCGACTCGACCGACGGCACCGTCGCGCTGGCGCAGCGGGAAGCGGCGCGGGTCATCTCGGCCCCTCGCGGGCGCGGTGCGCAATTGCTTGCGGGGGGAGCTGCGGCGAACGGCGATTGGCTGTTGTTCTTCCACGCCGACACGAGGCTTGGCGCGGGCTGGCGCGCTGCGGTCGCGGCGCACATTGCCAACACGCCCGAGCAAGTCGGCTATTTCGAACTCCGCCTGGACGATAACGCCTGGCAAGCGCGCGTGATCGAGCGTGCAGTCGCGTTGCGGGCGCGGCTGCTCGGCCTGCCTTATGGCGACCAGGGACTGCTCATCTCGCGCTGCCTGTACGATCAAATCGGCGGCTTTCGACCGCTTGCTCTGATGGAAGACGTCGATCTCGTCCGGCGCATCGGCCGGCATCGCCTGCGCCGCCTCGACGAGTTTGCGCTGACCTCGGCGGACCGCTGGCGGCGCGATGGCTGGCTGCGGCGGTCGGCGCGCAACCTCGCCTGTCTGTCGCTTTACGCCGTGGGGGTCGCCCCAACTCGAATCGCGCGACTCTACCGCTGACCGGCGGTGGCCCGCGCGCACACCGCCTCGAGTTTGGCGAGCATGGCTGGATCGCGCGCTTCCGGGGCGGTTACGATCGCGCTGTCCAGCACGGTGTCGATCGGCGAAGGTGTTCGCTCGGCAGGAAGCAAGGCCGCGAGTTGAACCACCAATTGGCGCCCGACCTCGGCATTAGCCATCAGCTGGGCGATTACCGCCGCGACCTCGACCGCATCCTCGCCGCCGCGCCAGCAATCATAATCAGTGACCATTCCGACCAGCGCGTAAGGCAGCTCGGCCTCGCGGGCGAGCTTGGCCTCGGGCATCGCGGTCATCCCGATCACATCGCAGCCCCACTGGCGGTAGAGCAGGCTCTCGGCGCGGGACGAGAATTGCGGGCCTTCCATGGCCAGGTAGGTGCCGCCTCGGACCATTGTGGCTCCCGCTGCGACGGCGGCCTCGGCGCATAGCCCGGACATGCGCGGGCAAGTCGGATCGGCCATCGAGACATGGGCGACCAGGCCGGGGCCGAAGAAGCTCTTTTCGCGCGCGAACGTGCGGTCGATGAACTGGTCGACGATAACAAACCAGCCCGGCGCCAATTCCTCGCGCAGCGACCCGACCGCAGAGATGGCGACGATATCGGTGCAGCCGGCGCGCTTGAGCGCATCGACGTTGGCGCGGGCATTGACGGCGGACGGCGGCAGCCGATGTCCGCGCCCGTGGCGGGGCAGGAACACGAACTCGACCGCGC
>JBDSTQ010000122.1:0-6331 GCA_039928195.1 Sphingomicrobium sp. | reverse complement strand
CGGGATGGCCTTCCTGCTCGGGGTCGCACTGATCCGCGAGCTGCGGAGCCGCGGCCGCTTCGCCGAAACTCCCGAACCCAAAATCCTCGACTTGCTCGACCTCGTCGCGCTCGGTACCGTCGCAGACGTCGCCAAATTGAAGGGTCTCAACCGCGCGTTCGTCACCCAGGGCCTGAAGATCATGGCCGGCCGCCAGAATGTCGGCCTCAGTGCGCTCGCCGAGGCCGCGCGGCTGGTCAAGCCGCCGTCGACGCGCGATCTCGGCTTCGCGCTCGGCCCCAGGATCAACGCCGGTGGCCGCGTCGGCAAGTCCGACCTCGGCGTGCGCCTGCTGACCACCGCCGACCCCGAAGAAGCGCGCACCATTGCCGAGGAATTGAACCGCCTCAACGAAGAACGCCGCGGCCTGGAATTCACCATCACCGAGCAGGCCGAGGCGCAGGCCGCCGCGCAGGCCGACGCGCCGGTGATCGTGGTCATGAGCAGCGCGTGGCACCAGGGCGTGATCGGCATCGTCGCCAGCCGCTTGAAGGAACGCTTCGGCCGCCCGGCGATCGTTATCGCCGAAGTCGAGGACGGCACCGGCAAGGGCTCGGGCCGCTCGATTTCGGGAGTCGATCTCGGCGCCGCGATCCTCGCCGCCAAGGACAGCGGACTGCTCATCGCCGGCGGCGGCCATGCGATGGCCGCGGGCCTCACGCTTCCGCCCAGGGGACTCGAACCGTTCCGCGCCTTCCTTCACGAGCGGCTCGCCGACGGCATCGCCGCCGCGCGCACCGACCAGGCGCTGATGCTCGATGCCTTGCTCGCCCCCGGCGGCGTCGTCGGCGACCTGTGCGACGCACTCGATCAGGCGGGCCCCTACGGCGCCGGCTGGCCCGGCCCGCGAGTCGCCGCCGGCCCGGCGCGGCTGATCAAGGTCCAGACCGTCGGCACCGACCATGTCCGCGGCATCGCCTGCGGCGACGACGGCAAAAGCTTCAAGTGGATCGCCTTCCGCAGTGCCTCGAGCGCGCTTGGCCAGGCGCTGCTGGCGACCACCGCCGACCAGCGCTGGTGGCTCGCCGGGACCATTCGCCGCGACGAATATAATGGCGGCAACGCGGCCGAAATGCACGTCGAGGATGCCGCGCTCGCTTGACCCTTTCGCACCCCTCGCCTAACCGGCGAGCCGCCTTACGGCCCCTTCGTCTAGCGGTTAGGACGCGGCCCTTTCACGGCTGAAACACGGGTTCGATTCCCGTAGGGGTCACCAGCGGCCGATTGGTATCGTCGCTGTCCCCGAGCGCGCGCCGGCTCACGCGGCATACTTGCTCTCGCGGCGGCGACCGACGAGCATCTCGGTTTCGAGCCGCCCGCACAGCGCCGCATAAAAGTCCGACAAAAAGCCGTAATCGTCGCCATCGTCGGGCAGGCCGGCCTTGTCGCGGATGGTCCGCGCGACCGTCGCGATCGCCTCGGGCTGGTCGGCGCGCAGCACGCGCTCGAGCGTCTGCAGCTCGTAAATCCCGTACAGACCAAGGTTTGCCGCCGAGAAAGTCTGGCGGTTGCGCGGCGCGCTTCCGACCAGATCCTCGGACAAAGCGTCATGGCTTGTCCGCACCACCCAGGTTCCGGCCACCAGGTCGCCGACGCGCAGCCGGTCGCGGTTGAACAAGGGAAAGAACAGGAAAATTCCGCTCCACACCAATGCGAACAGGATGAGGAACGTGTCGGCGGTGCCTTTCGCGGTCTGCTGGGCAAGAAACGACAAAGGCAGAAAAATCTCGATCTCGCGCATCGCGTTGCGCGCGATTACCGCCGCGCCGGTCAGTCGCGCCCCGTCGCGGGCGACCACTCGCAGCCCCATGATGCGTTTGCCCGGCGTCGCGCCGCGGCTGCCCATCTCGAACAGCGAGAACCAGCCATTGCGCAGCACGAAAAATCCGATCAGCCACAGGATGACGAGAAACTGGGTGGCGCCGGGCACCGCCATCAGCAGCAACGCGACCGTCACCGCCGCGAGCAACAGCGCCATCAGCACGGTGTCGATCAGGAACGCCGCCGCGCGGCTCCCGGCCGAGCCGAGCTGGAGCCGCAAATCGACGCCTTCGGGGGTAATGAAGGTGCGGCTGAGGTCGAGCGGCTGGAGGCGTCTATCGGCCATGGTCGGCCGAACCCCCGCGCCAGACGTAGAAATAGACCAGCCAGCCGGCGAGCGCCGCGGCGCCGATCAGCGCGCGCAGTCCGTCGCCCAGGATCGTCTGACGTCCGATCCCTTCGAGCAGCCCGGCAATCGCGAGCATGACGATCGTTCCGGCCATCGCCGTCGCCGCGGTCCGGCCCGCGCGAACCAGCGCGTCCATCCGCGACAGCCGTCCGGGGAACGCCATCGCGAGCCCGATGCGGATTCCCGCCGCGCCCGAAATGCAGATCGCGAAAATCTCGGTCGTGCCGTGAATCATCAGCCACGCGGCGACGTTGAGACCAAGCCCCTTGCTCGCGAATACAGCGATAAACGCTCCGAGCATCAGCCCGTTGTAGAGAATCAGCAGCAGCGTCGGCACGGCAAAGGCGAAGCCGAGCGCGAACGAGAAAATCGCGATCTGCGCATTATGCGTGAACAGGAAGGTGGCAAAGGCGCCGAGAAGATCCTTCTGCTTGGCGTACAGCGTCCCGCGCAGCGCCTCCACCGAGGCCGACGGGTCGCGGCCGGCGGCAAGGCCCTCGGGGATGATGCTGTAGAACCAGCTGGGGTCGCTGCGGATGAGCAGAAAAGCGAGCAGCGCCGCGCCCGCCGTAAGGAGGACGCAAAACAAGGTCTCCCGCCACAGTTCGCGAACCGCGCCGGGCCAGCCGCTTGCGAAGAAGCGGGTGATTTGGCGCAGTGCCGGAGTCTGCACGCCGTAAATCTGAAAGTAAGCGCGGGTGCACAGTTGCTCGAGATAGTTGATCAGCGCGCGGTCGAGCGAGGTGTCGCGCGCCACGGACAATGATGACAGCGTCGTTCGATAGAGCGCCGGAAGCGCGAGCAGATCGTCGTCGCCGAGCGTGCGGATCGACCTCTTCTCCATCCGCGAGACGAGCGCGTCGAGGCGCTCCCAGTCGCCGGCATGCGCCGCGCGGAAACGCGTCGCATTGACCAAGGGCATGCCCGTTGCGGCCCGATCGAGCGGCGCATTCACAGCAGGTTGCGCCGTTTGAGGTCGAGATAGCCCTGGACGAGCCGCTCGTTGACCCGGTCATGCTCGCTCTCGATCACATGGACTCCAAGATGCCGCAGCCGCGTGATCACCACTCGCCGTTCTTTGAGCAGCATCGCCGCGGTCACCGCGCGCGTGACGTCGTCGGCATCGCTCGGCCGCCGCGCGACGAACGACAATAATTCCTCGTCGGTGAGGACGACGATGAGGACGAGATGCGTCTGCACCAGCCGGCGCAGCGCGCGGAGCAGGAAGTCGGCCGACACCGCATCGGTGAATTCGGTAAACAGCACGATCATCGAACGCCGTTTCAAGCGCCCGGCAAGCGTGCTCAAAGCGAAAATATAATTGGTCTCCTCGCCGCTATAGTCGATCTCGGCCGCGACCCGCTGCAACTCGGCAAAGGCGCGTCCCGAGGACACGAAGCCGCTCGACACCCGCGGGCGCGAATCGAATGCGTGAAGCGCCACGCGGTCGCCGAGCTTGAGCGCGACCCATGCCGTCAGCAGCATTGCGGAAACCAGGCGGTCGACCCGCGGCACGCCGGCCACCGGCTCGCTCATCTGCCGTCCGGTGTCGATTGCGAACACGATCTGGTTGTTGCGCTCGGTGCGATACTGTTTGGCAATCAGCTTCACGTGCCGCGCCGATTGCTTCCAGTCGATCGCCCGCCGATCCATGCCCGGACGAAACTCGAGCAACGCGTCGAAATCCGACCCCTCACCGCGGGTCGGCTGGACGATCACCCCGTCGAGCGCATGGCGCTGGACGATCGCGGCACCGCGCTCGTGGACCGGCCGAATGTCGGGCAAAATCGGAAAAGTCGCGTCGACCGCGACGCTTTCCTGCCGCCAGATCAAGCCAAGCGGTCCCGTCCAGCGCAGCCACATCCGGTCGAACCGGGCAAGCCCGCGGCGCAGCATCTCGAGCGGCACGCGGACTCCGCCGCGGCCGTCGGCCAACGGCATGCGCAGCCTTCCGTCATCCTCGACCGCGACCAGCGGCGAGGGCGGCAGCGCGACCTCGACATTGCGCGGACGGCTGGCGACGGTGACGGTGACCGCGCAATCGCGCGTTTCGCCGACATAGGCATGCGCCGGCCAGTCGACCCGCGCCGTCGCCGCGCCGCGCCCGCGCGCCGCATCGAGTGCGCACAACAGCATTACCGCCAGCGGCCACGCCAGCGCGACAAACCATTGCCCGGGGACAATCGCCGCGACCGCCAGCGCCACCGGCGCCCCGGCCGCGGTCGCAATCACGGCGGCACGCGTCGGATAGATCAACGCGGCGCCTCGATCGTCTCGATGATCGAAGTGATGATTTCCTCGACCTTGCGGCCGTTGATCTCGGCCGCGGGCGAGAGGATCACGCGATGGCGCAACAGCGCCGGGGCGAGCATCTTGACGTCGTCGGGGACGACAAAGTCGCGCCCGTCGATCGCGGCGCGCGCCCGCGCGGCTCCGGCGAGCATCGCGCCGGCCCGCGGGCTCGCGCCCGATTCGAAGTCGGCGACGTCGCGCGTGCCCCGCACCAGCGCGGCGATGTAATCGATCACGTCATCGACCAGGCGAACCGCGCCGACCGCGGCCATCGCATCGTTGATCTTGGCGGCGTCGGCCTGGCGCTCGACGCCCCAGGTCGCGGGCTCCATCGTCTCCTTGCGGGCGCCGTGGGTGGCGATGATTTTGCGTTCTTCGGCAAGGTCGGGATAACCGACCGTCTGCTTGAACAGGAAGCGGTCGAGCTGCGCTTCGGGCAGCGGATAGACGCCTTGTTGCTCGATCGGGTTCTGGGTGGCGACGACCATGAAACGCTCGCCGAGCTGGTGGCTTTGCCCGTCGATCGTCACTTGCCGCTCCTGCATCGCCTCGAGCAGCGCCGCCTGGGTCTTGGGCGGCGTGCGATTGATCTCGTCGGCGAGCAGCAGTTCGGTGAAGATCGGTCCGCGCGTGAGCGTGAAGCTCGAGGTTTGGAAATTGAACAGATTGGCGCCAAGAATGTCGGCGGGCATGAGGTCGGGGGTGAACTGGATGCGCCCGAAATCGAGGCCGATGGCGCGCGCGAAACTGTGCGCCAGCAGTGTCTTGGCGGTTCCCGGCGGACCTTCGAGCAGGATGTGACCGCCGGCGAACAATGCGACCAGCATCAGCTCGACGGTCGCGTCCTGGCCGACCACCGCCTTGGCGACCTCTTGCCTGATCGCCTGTGCAAGCGATTGAACTTTATCGACGTTCACTCCTGAGCCTCCTCGAGCCAATGATGCAGGGAAATTGCCGCGCCGAGCAGTTCGTCGCGATTGCGTGCTTGCTCCGCTGCCAGCGCCAGCGCGGTGAAGCTGCGGCGCGGGTTGAGCGCGTCGAGCCGCTGATCGATCACCGCGGGAGCCAGCGTCGGCGGCAGGCGGAACCACGCCGCCGCCCGGTCGCGCACCACCTCGACGAAGCGTGCGCCGAGGCTTGCTTCGCGGCCCGCCTTGCGGATCAGCGCCGCGCTATTGTCGACCAGCGCGGCCTTGCCGAAGGCGAGCGCGCGCTGCGGCTTCAGCGGCGCGCCGAACCGGAACAGCGCCTGGATCGCGGCCAGCACCAGCGCCGCGAAAATCGTCAGCGTGACGCCGAGGAAGGGTGGATCGAAGGCGAGCTTGAGCGGGCTGCGCGAACGGCCGAGACCGTTGCTGGTGACGTCGAACAACACCGTTGTCGCGCCGGTGCTGTTGAGAAAATCGAGCATCGCCAGCCCGGCGCGCGCTTGGCCCGCGTTCGCCAGCCCGTGATTGTTGATGAGGTCGGGGTCGGCCAGCACATACAGCGGCTGACCGTTGACCTGGCCGAGCACGATCCGCCCGGCAGCGTCGGTGATCATCGGCGTCAGCGCCTTGGACGCGATCGTCTGCAGCGCGCGCGGCGAGGCAAATTGCATGCCCGGCGGCGCCGCCGGATGAACGGTGCGCAGCGGCGCGCCGTCGCTCTTGTGGCGAGTGACCTTGAACGGTGTCGCCGGGGCCAGCGTTCGCGCTGGATCGTCAGCCGCGAGCAGGCCCGAAACCCGGACCCATCCCGGCCGCGCCTTGTCGGGCGACGATTCCCATTTGGGCAGGACGATGAGCGTCGCGCGCGGGCCGCGCCGAGTCAGAATGTCGCCCAATGGCG
>JBDSTQ010000121.1:0-13092 GCA_039928195.1 Sphingomicrobium sp. | reverse complement strand
TGCGGCTGGGGTGGAAGATATTCCTGCCGCTCAGCCTGCTGTTCGTTGTCCTCATTTCCGGGTGGCTGATGCTGACTCGTTACGGAGCCGTGGCATGATCGCGCGCACCATCAAGGCTTTCACCCTCTGGGAATTCGTCAAGGCGCATGCGCTGACCTTGAAGTATTTCTTCAAGCCCAAGGCGACGATCAACTATCCGTACGAGAAAGTGCCGCAGAGCCCGCGCTTTCGCGGTGAACATGCGTTGCGCCGCTATCCCAATGGCGAGGAGCGCTGCATCGCGTGCAAATTGTGCGAGGCGATCTGCCCCGCGCTGGCGATCACGATCGAGGCCGAGCCGCGCGAAGACGGCAGCCGCCGCACCACCCGATATGACATCGACATGGTCAAATGCATCTATTGCGGGCTGTGCGCCGAGGCGTGCCCGGTGGATGCGATCGTGGAAGGCCCGAACCTCGAATTCGCGACCGAAACGCGCGAGGAATTGCTCTACGACAAGGCCAAATTGCTCGCCAATGGTGACAAGTGGGAGCAGGCGATCGCCGCCAACCTTGCCGCCGATGCACCGTATAGATAATGGGCGCTGCGTTCCCCCAATCACCGCTCGTCCTGAGTAGGGACCGAGCGCAGCCGAGGGCCCATATCGAAGGATCCTTCGATACGCCGCTTCGGCTTCGCTCAGCAGCTACTCAGGATGAGCGGGTTTTTTCCCTGATGTCCGCCGCATGATTGCCATCCTCGCCTTCTATCTGTTCGCGACGCTGACCATCGCTTCGGCGGTGGCGGTGATCTTCGCGCGCAACCCGGTGCATAGCGTGCTGTGGCTGATCGTCGCTTTCTTCAATGCGGCGGGGCTGATGCTGCTGCTCGGCGCCGAGTTCGTCGCGATGCTCGTGGTGATTGTCTATGTCGGCGCGGTCGCGGTGCTGTTCCTGTTCGTGGTGATGATGCTCGACATCGACTTCGCCGCGCTGCGCACGGGCTTCACCAGGAACCTGCCGTTCGGGATCATCGTCGCGCTGGTTCTGCTCGCCGAGATCGTCATCGCGGTCAGCGCGTGGAAGGCCGGACCGGCGATCAGCGGGCGCGCGATCCCCGCGGCGAGCCAGCCGAACATCGTCGCGCTCGGGCAATTGCTCTACAGCCGCTATCTGCTGCCGTTCGAGCTGGCCGGCCTGATTCTGCTGGTGGCGATGATCGGCGCGATCGTGCTGACCCATCGTCAGCGCCGCGACAGCCGCAATCAAAATGTGTCGCGCCAAATCGCGCGGCGGCCGCAAGATGCGGTCAAGACCATGCAGCCGGGCGTCGGCGAAGGGGTCAAGCTGTGATTGGCCTGGCGCACTATCTGACTGTCGCCGCGATCCTGTTCACGATCGGCGTGCTCGGGATTTTCCTCAACCGCCGCAACGTCATCCTGATGCTGATGGCGATCGAGCTGATCCTGCTCGCGGTCAACATCAACCTCGTCGCATTCTCGGCCTATCTCGGCGATCTGACCGGGCAGGTGATGGCGATGTTCGTGCTCACCGTCGCCGCCGCCGAGGCCGCGATCGGGCTCGCCATCCTCGTCATCTTCTTCCGCCGCCGCGGCTCGATCGCGGTCGACGATGCCAACCGGATGCACGGCTGATGCAATTCGTGGACTTCCGTTCCCCGGCGCAGGCCGGGGCCCAGGGCGATGCGAAGCAGCGCTCACGCGCCTGGACCCCGGCCTTCGCCGGGGACCAGTTAGAAGCATGATGCACCCGCTCGTCCTCATCGTTTTCCTGCCCTTGCTCGCGGCGATCGTTGCGGGTCTTGGCGCACGCTGGATCGGCAAGACCGTGGCCAAGGTCATCACCACCGCGGCGCTGTTGATCGGCGCGCTGCTGAGCTGGCCGATCCTGTTCCAGTTCATCGCCGGCGACGCGCAGCCGACCGTCATCCCGGTGCTCGAGTGGATCCGCTCGGGGACGCTTAATGTCGACTGGGCGCTGCGGCTCGACGCGCTGACCGCGGTGATGCTGGTCGTCGTCACCAGCGTCTCCAGCCTCGTCCACCTCTACAGCTGGGGCTATATGGAGGAGGATCCGGGCCAGCCGCGGTTCTTCGCCTATCTGTCGCTGTTCAGCTTCGCGATGCTGATGTTGGTGACCGCCGACACCCTGGTCCAGATGTTCTTCGGCTGGGAGGGCGTCGGGCTCGCGTCTTACCTGTTGATCGGCTTCTGGTATCACAAGCCGAGCGCCAACTCCGCCGCATTGAAGGCGTTCGTGGTCAACCGCGTCGGCGACTTCGGCTTTTCGCTCGGGATTTTCGGCACCTTTCTGGTGTTCGGGACGGTCAGCATTCCGGCAATCCTCGCCGCCGCGCCGGGGATGGCCGGATCGACCATCGGCTTTGCCGGAATGCGCGTCGACACGATGACCCTGCTGTGCCTTTTGCTGTTCGTCGGAGCGATGGGCAAATCGGCGCAATTGGGACTGCACACCTGGCTACCCGACGCGATGGAGGGGCCGACCCCGGTCAGCGCGCTCATTCACGCGGCGACGATGGTCACCGCCGGCGTATTCATGGTCTGCCGCCTGTCGCCGATGTTCGAAACGTCGGTGACCGCGATGCACGTCGTCACCTGGGTCGGCGCGGCGACCGCAATCTTCGCCGCCACCGTCGGCACGAGCCAGAACGACATCAAGCGGGTAATTGCGTATTCGACCTGTTCGCAGCTCGGCTACATGTTTTTCGCCGCCGGCGTCGGCGCGTACGGCGCGGCGATGTTCCATTTGTTCACCCACGCCTTTTTCAAGGCCTTGCTGTTCCTCGGCGCGGGCTCGGTCATCCATGCGATGCACCATGAACAGGACATGCGTTTTTACGGGGGCCTGAGGAAATCGATCCCGATCACCTTCTGGGTGATGATGATCGGCACGCTGGCGATTACCGGCGTCGGGATTGCGGGGATCGGCTTTGCCGGTTTCTGGTCGAAGGACGCGATCCTCGAGAGCGCGTGGGCGAGCGGCAGCGTGTCCGGAACGATGGCCTTCTGGATCGGCGCGTTCGCCGCCTTGCTGACCAGTTTCTACAGCTGGCGGCTGATGTTCCTGACCTTTTTCGGCAAGCCGCGCTGGGCGGCGTCGGAGCATATCCAGCATGCGGTCCACGGCGACCATGACTCGCCCGAAGCCGAGCATGGCGACAGCAGCCATGGAAAAGCGATGCCGCGCGAAGGGCCCGCGGGGTATCACCCGCACGAAAGCCCGCTGTCGATGCTGGTACCGCTGGGGCTGCTCGCGCTAGGGGCGCTGGTCGCCGGGCAGCTGTTCCACGAGACCTTCCTTGGCGCCGAGCACGCGCCGGGCTTCTGGAACGGCAGTATCGCCTTCAGCACGCACCTGGCCCACGCGGCGCACGAAGTGCCGCTGTGGGTCAAATTGACCGCGACGATCGTCATGCTGGTCGGGCTGGCGATCGCCTGGAATAATTACATCCGCCGGCCCGAGGCCGCGGGCGAATTCGTTGCGACCTTCCCCGCGATCCACCGGTTCTTCCTCAACAAATGGTATTTCGACGAGCTTTACGACCGCATCTTCGTGGCGCCCGCATTGTGGCTCGGGCGGCTGTTCTGGCATCGCGGCGATGAGCAAACGATCGACCGCTTCGGGCCGCACGGCGCCGCGGTCGCGGTCGGCTTTGGCAACCGCATCGCGGCGCGGGTGCAGTCAGGCTATGTCTATTCCTATGCGCTGGTGATGCTGCTCGGCCTGATCGGGGCGGCGAGCTGGGCGATCTGGTGGGCGAGATGACCGGCCTGCCGCTGCTCAGCCTGCTGATTGCGTTGCCGCTCGTAGCGGCGCTGATCTGCCTGTTCGTCAGCGCCAAGGCGGCGCGCTGGGTGGCGCTGCTGGCGACTCTCGCGTGCCTCGAAATCGGCATCGATATGTGGATGCTCTACGACCCCACCGGGCCGCAGTGGCAGTTCGTCGAGCGCATCGCGCTTGGCGGCGGGATCGATTATGCGCTCGGGATCGACGGCATCGCGCTGATGCTGATCATGCTCAGCGTGTTTCTGATGCCGATCTGTATCGGCGCAAGCTGGCGCGCGATCGACAAGCGTGTGCCCGAATATATGGCGGCCTTCTTGCTGATGGAGGCGCTGATGATCGGCGTCTTTGCCGCGCAGGATCTGCTGCTGTTCTACATCTTCTTCGAGGGCGGCCTGATCCCGATGTATCTGATCATCGGCATCTGGGGTGGTCCCGAACGGATCAAGGCGAGCTACAAATTCTTTCTCTACACCCTGTTCGGCTCGGTGCTGATGCTGATCGCCATGCTGTACATGGTGGAGGTCGCGGGGACGACCTCGATCCCGGCGCTGATGGCCTATGATTTCACGCCCCAGGCGCAAACCTGGCTGTGGCTCGCTTTCTTCGCCAGCTTCGCGGTCAAGCTGCCGATGTGGCCGGTGCACACGTGGCTGCCCGACGCCCATGTCCAGGCGCCGACCGCGGGCTCGGTCATTCTGGCGGGCGTGCTGCTCAAGCTTGGCGGCTATGGTTTCCTGCGCTTCTCGCTGCCGATGTTCCCCGAAGGCTCGGCGCAGTTCGTGCCTTTGGTGTTCACGCTAAGCGGGATCGCCGTCGTCTATACCTCGCTCGTTGCCTTGGTGCAGCGCGACATGAAGAAACTGATTGCTTACTCATCGGTGGCGCACATGGCGTTCGTGACCTTCGGGCTGTTCGCGATGAACCGCCAGGGGATCGAGGGCGCGATCATCGTCATGCTCAGCCACGGCCTGGTGTCGGGCGCGTTGTTCCTGATTGTCGGCGTGATTTACGATCGGCTGCACACGCGCGAGATCGACCGTTATGGCGCGCTTGCCGACACCATGCCAGGCTATGCGCTGCTGTTCATGCTGTTCACCATGGCCAGCGTCGGGCTGCCCGGGACCAGCGGCTTCGTCGGCGAATTCCTCGCGTTGGTCGGGACCTATCGCGCGTCGACCTGGGGAGCGATCGTCGCGACCAGCGGGATCATCCTTGGCGCGGTGTATATGCTGTGGCTGTATTGGCGGATTTGCTTCGGCACCCAGCGCAACGCCGATGCGGCGGCAATGCCCGATTTGAGCGTGCGAGAATGGTGGCTGCTCGCGCCGATCGCGGCGGCGGTGCTGTGGATGGGCATTTATCCCGAAAGCTTCATGCGCCCGATCCGCGGCGACGTCGGACGATTGGTGTCGCGGATCGAGCGCGCCGCGCCCGCCGGCGATTCGCATCTGCAATTGGGCAAAGGCGCCGCGGCGCATGGCCATGAGGGCGCGCATTGATGGACCGCCTCGCGCCTTTGTTGCCCGAGGTCATCCTGACCGTCGGCGCGACCGCGTTGATGATGGTCGCGGCCTTCACCGGCCGTCGCGGCGGCGCGTTGGTCAGCTGGCTCGCGGTCGCGATGCTGGTTGCCGCGACGGTCGCGCTGATCGGCGCACCGGCGCACGCCGGGCCGATTTATGATGGGCTGATCACCGCCGATCTGTTCGGGGCGTTCGGCAAGGCACTGATCTTCCCCGCCGCGGCGGTGGCGATCATCGCCGCGCACGGCTGGTTCGAGCGTGGCACTGAGCATGCGTCCGAATATGCGGTGCTCATCCTGTTCAGCGCGGTGGGCATGAGTGTGATGGTCTCAGCGACCAGCCTGATGTCGCTTTACGTCGGACTCGAGCTGCAGAGCCTCGCCGCCTACGTCCTCGCCTCGTACCGGCGCAGCGACGAGCGCTCAGCCGAGGCGGGGCTCAAATATTTCGTCCTCGGCGGGCTTGCCAGCGGCATCTTGCTGTACGGAATTTCGCTCCTCTACGGCTTCACCGGGACGATGAATTTCGGCGGGATCGCCGCCGCCTTCGGGCGCGAGGCGCCGTCGCTTGGCCTCCTGTTCGGGCTGGTGTTCGTTCTTGCCGGCCTCGCGTTCAAGGCGAGCGTGGTGCCGTTCCACATGTGGACCCCCGACGTTTACGAAGGCGCGCCAACCCCGGTCACCGCATTCTTCGCTTCGGCGCCCAAAGTGGCGGCGGTGTTGCTGGCGACGCGGGTGTGCCTCGACGCGCTCGGTCCGGCGACCGACGCCTGGCGGCAAATCATGATCTTCGCCGCTTTGGCCTCGATTTTTCTCGGCGCGGTCGCGGCTTACGGCCAGACCAACATCAAGCGGCTGCTGGCTTATTCGTCGATCAACAATGTCGGCTTCGCCTTGATCGGGCTTGCCGCCGCGGGGCCCAAGGGCGCGTCGGCGGTGCTGTTCTACATGGCGGTCTATACTGTGATGACGCTCGGCGCGTTCCTGTGCGTGCTGTGGATGCGCGATGGCGAAGGCCGACCGGTCGAGAGCATCGAGAGTTTGTCGGGCTTGTCGCAGACGCGGCCGGCGCTGGCGTTGGCGATCGCCATGTTCATGTTCAGCCTGGCCGGCGTGCCACCGTTGTTCGGCTTCTGGCCCAAGCTTTTGGTGTTCAACGCCGCGGTCGGCGCGGGCTATATTGCGCTTGCCGTCGCGGGGATCGTCGGCACCGTCGTCGGCGCATATTATTATCTGAAGATCGTCAAGGTGATGTATTTCGACGCTCCCGCGGCGCCTTATGCGCGGCTCCACGAGCCGGTCCAGGGCGCGCTGATTTTGCTCGCCGCGCTGATCATCTCGCCGCTCGGCTATTTGCTCATTCGCCCACTCCAGACGATTGCCGACCGCGCGGCGGGATCGCTCTTCTGACCCGCATCCGCATCGTCGAGCGGACCGGCTCGACCAATGCCGACATGCTGTGCGAGCCCGCTGCGATCGAAGGCGACTGGCTGGTCGCGCTGACCCAGGACGCCGGACGCGGCCGCCAAGGCCGAAGGTGGATTTCGTCCAAGGGCAACTTTTTCGGAAGCACAATGGTTGTGCTTCGCTCGAACGACCCTCCCGCACCGACCTTGTCGCTTGCCGCGAGCCTCGCGCTCGCCGAGGCGATCGACGTCGCTGCGCCCGAGCAGGCGGTGATGCTCAAATGGCCCAACGATGTGCTGCTGCTGGGCAAGAAGGTCGCGGGGATCCTGCTCGAGCGTGGCGGCGACCGGGTCGCGGTCGGGTTTGGAGTCAATCTCGCGAGCGCGCCGCTGCTCGGTGAGCGGCAGGCGGCGCGGCTTGGCGGCAGCCTCACCCCGCAGGCCTTCGCGCCATTGCTCGCCGCCGCCTTCGCGCGCCTGTTGCAGCTGTGGCGGGTGAGCGAGCCGGCTTTTCTCGCTCAGGCGTGGCTGACCCGCGCGCACCCCCTGGGCGCCCAGCTGACGGTCCACTTGGGCCCGGGCGAGCCGGTCAGCGGGCGCTTCGACGGGCTCGAGCCCGACGGCGCGCTGCGCCTGCGCCGCGCCGACGGCGGGTTGGAGATCGTCCGCGCCGGGGACGTCGAGTTGTGAACCGCTGCGGCGAACGGTAGGGCACCTCGATGCTGCTCGCGATCGATGCCGGGAACACCAATCTCGTTTTTGCCCTGGTCGAGCGCGGCGAAATCCGCGCGCGCTGGCGCATTGCGACCGATCCGCGCCGCACCGCCGATCAATATTCGGTATGGCTCCACCAATTGCTTGAGCTCGAGGGTTTTACCCGGGCCGATGTCGACGCGGTGATTATCGGCACCGTGGTGCCGCGCGCGCTGCACAATCTGGAAGTGCTCGCGGGCAAATATTTCGCGGTCGAGCCGCTGATCGCGGGGCAGGGCGAGGCGGCGTGGCCGATTAAGCTCGATGTCGACGAGCCGCACAATGTCGGAGCCGACCGCGCGCTCAATGCGATCGCCGCCCACGCCAAGCATCCGGGCGACCTGGTGGTGGTCGATTTCGGCACCGCGACGACGTTCGACGTGGTCGACCCCACCGGCGCCTACAAAGGCGGGATCATCGCCCCGGGCATCAACCTGTCGCTCGATGCTTTGGTCAACGCGGCGGCCAAATTACCGCGCATCGCGATCGAGGCGCCCGACGGCACCAGCGTCATCGGCCGCACCACCGAAAGCCAGATGCTGATCGGAATTTACTGGGGCTATGTGGCGATGATCGAGGGTTTGATCGAACGGATGAAGCGTGAAATCGGCGGGCCGGTGACGGTCGTCGCGACCGGCGGGCTGGCGACCCTGTTCGACCGGCATAGCGATGCGTTCGACACGATCGAGCCCGATCTGACAATCCAGGGCCTGAGCCTGCTGTACGAGCAATGCCGATGATCCCCGGAGAGGAATTGCTGTTCCTCGCGCTCGGCGGCTCGGGCGAGATCGGCATGAACGTCAATCTCTACGGCTGCCGCGGTCAGTGGATCATGGCCGACCTCGGGCTGACCTTCGCGGGCCCCGATTATCCGGGGATCGATCTCATCCTGCCCGAGCTCGAGTTCATCGAACGCGAGCGCGATCGGCTCGCCGGGATCATCCTCACCCACGGTCATGAAGATCATATCGGCGCGCTGCCCTATCTGTCCGAGGAGCTACGCGTGGCGCTTTATGCAACGCCGTTCACCGCCGGGCTGATCGCCGGAAAGCTCGAGGAAGAAGGGCTCACCGGGCGGGTCAAACTGAATATCGTCGAGCGCGGCGGGAGCGTCGATCTGGGTCCGTTCAAAGTGACCTTCGTCGCGCTGTCGCATTCGATCCCCGAGGGCAACGGCCTGGTCATCGAATGTCCGTTCGGGCGCGTGTTCCACACCGGCGACTGGAAGATCGACGACACCCCGGTGCTTGGCGAAGCGCCGAGCACCGAAGCACTGACCCGTGTCGGCGATTCGGGCGTGCTGGCCCTGGTGTGCGATTCGACCAATGTCTTTCAGGAGCAGGCATCGGGGTCGGAAGAAGGCGTCCACGCCGGCTTGCGCGGCGCGGTCGAGCAGGCGACGGGCCGCGTGCTGGTGACGACTTTCGCCTCCAACGCCGCGCGGTTGCAGACGATCGGCCAGGTCGCCGAGGAAACCGGGCGGCGAGTGTGCGTCGCCGGGCGCTCGCTCGACCGCATTTTGAAGGTTGCCCAGGCGACCGGCTATCTGCGCGATTTCCCGCGATCGGTGTCGTTCGAGGAAGCCATGCGGCTGCCACCCAAGCAAGTGCTGATTGTCGCCACCGGCGGGCAGGGCGAGCCGCGCGCCGCGCTCGGCCGCGTCGCCAGCGGCAATCACCAGCTCTCGCTCAGTCGCAACGATACGGTGATCTTTTCATCGCGGATCATCCCCGGCAATGAGGTCGCGATCGGGCGGATCATGAACCAATTGTCCGACCTCGGGGTCAAGATCGTCACCGAGAAGCAGGCGCATGTCCACGTCTCGGGTCACCCCGGCCGCCCCGAGCTGCAGCAGATGTATCAATGGGTGCGGCCGCAGATCGTGGTGCCAGTGCATGGCGAGGCACGGCATTTGGCCGAACATGCCCGGCTCGCGCTCGCCAGCGGCGTGCCCCAGGCGATCGTCCAGAAGAATGGCGATGTCATCCGCCTCGCGCCCGACGGACCCAAGAAATTGGGCGAAGTGCGAGTCGGGCAGTTGGTGCTCGACGGCGATGTGATCCTCCCCGCCAATGGCCCAACGATCAACGAACGGCGCAAGATCGGCGTCGGCGGGCTGATCAGCGTTGCTCTGCCAATTGGCGGCAATGGCCAGCTCGCGGGGCGCCCGGTGGTCCGGCCGTTCGGCGTCCCGGTCGAGGAAGATCGTGATGATTTCGTCGCCGACGCTACCGACGCCGCCGAGCGGGCATTCTTTGCCGGCAATGGCGACAAGATGCGCGAAGCGGTGCGCCTCGCGGTGCGCCGCTGCGCGACGCTGTGGACGGGCAAAAAGCCGATTGTCGACGTGATGATCGTCGAGGTCACGCGCTAGGGCGCCAACATGCAACTCACCTCGATCAGCGCGATCTATTTTCTGTTTTTCGCCGCCAGCGTGTTCATTCTGCTCCCATTCGGGGTGAAGACCGACGAGGAGGCGGGCACGCCGCGCGTCCCCGGGCAGGCCGACAGCGCGCCGCATCGGTTCGACGTCAAGCGGCACTTGCTCAAGGCAGCTTTGCTCGGAGCTCTGTTGTTCGCGATTTACTATGCGAACTGGACCTACGGCTGGATCACGCCCGACGACATCGACTTGTACAGCCGACTTTAGCGGCGGCGGTCGATCGCCTGCGCGAGGGCGGCGTAGAGCTTGCCCATGTCCGACGACAAAAGCGTCACCGCGATCATCCCGCCGTCGCGCTCGGCGAGGACGCGGCGGAGCATCGCCTCGAAATCATGGACGTAGCGGTTGACCGCGCTCTGAAACTCGGGATCCGAGTCGAAATGGTCGCGCAATGCGCGCGTCTCGGTGCCGCCGAGCAAGCGCACGGCGCGGCGCGTAAAGACCGCGCGGTCGCCCTTCAGATAATTGTCCCACGCCTTGTCGTCGATCTCGTCGCTGAGGATCTTGCCGACATCGATCGAGGCCGAGTGCATCGAATCGATGAGCAGCGTTACGCGCCGCGAAAAGGCTTCGCTGTCCTGCTCGCGCCGCTCGCTGTCGGTGCGTGCAATGTGCTGCTCGAGCGCGGCCGCGCTTTGGCCGATCGAGAGCATCTGGTGGGTCAGGCGGTCGCCGGCCGAGCGCGCCGCTTCGACCGCGCGCGCGGCGACGGCTTCGACTCCCTGCAGGCGCTCTTCGATGCTGTCGCGAATCACGCGTTCGAGGGCGTCGCGGGTTTGCTGCGACAATTTCTCGACGCTGGCGGGGATGATCCCGTGGATCGCATCGCGCGCGCGTTCGGCGGCGTGCGCGGCGGCTTCCTTGACCTGGACCAATGCGGCGACCATCGCCGGCGCGGTTTCGGCACTGAGATTGCCAGCCTCGGCCTGGGCCTCGCCGATCGCAGCCTGGAGCGCGGCAAGTTGGGTCTGGGCGTCGCCGACGCCGTCATCGACGCTCGCGAGCAATGCGGTGAGACGATCCTGCTGATCGGCGATGTCCGCGCCCGAGGCGGCAAGGCGGCTGCTCGCTTCCACCGCGGCGTCGCGCACCCAGTCGATTTCGGGTTTGATCGCGGCGGTCGATCCCGCCAGCCGGTCGGCGCTGCCCTGTGCCTCGCCGAGCGCGACCCCAATCCCTTCACGAACGTCGCTCGCGAGCCGCTCCATGCTTTCGCGCAAGCCGTGGGTGCGCTCGGTCAGTGCGTCGATCGCGCTGTCCTGCGTCCCCGCCTGCGCCGCGAGCGTGTCGAGCTCGGTCCGGGCGCGCCCGAGCGATTCGAGGAAATGATTGGCGCGGGTGTCGCCAAGCGCGGCAAGTTCACCGAAGCGCTGGTCGATCATCGCCAGTCCGCGATCGATCTCGGCGATCATCCCTTGCGACGCGCGATCCTGTTCGGACACTCGCGTGGCCAATCCATCAAGCGCCTGATTGGCATGATCGACATTCGCCGCGAGCGATTGAGCGGCGTCGGCGCCCGCCGCGCCGATACCCGACGAGGCTTGCGCGACGAGCGCCGCGACGGCTTGCCCCTGGGCGTCGATCCCCGAGCGAATCTCGCTCAGCGTTTGCGACGCGCGGTCGAGCAACTGGTCAAGCGTGCCCGAGAAGCCGGCGTCGGCAGCGTTGACGCCCTCGACCGCGCGTGTCCCGGCCTGCTCGATTTCGCCCAGGCGGGCGGTCAGCCGGTCGACGATTTCGGCCATCGATTGATCGGCTGTGCGGCTGTGCTCGGCGAGGCTTTCGATTTGACTGGTCAGGCCCGCGACCCGAGTCGCGGTTTCATTGCCGATCGTCTGGACATGCGCGGCCACCGCGCGCGCGGTCTGTTCGGCCTGCGGCAGGTCGCCAAGCAAGACCGCGATGTCGTTGCGCGCCGATTCGGCGGCGCGGTCGAACGCCGCGCCGTGGCGCAGCAATTGCTCGCTCGACACATTAAGCTCCCGCGTGACGCCGCCGATCCGCACCGACGCTTCGTCGCCGAGGCTCATCAGCGAGCGCGAGACATCGGTGAGGTCGGCGCGGCTGTCGCGGATTTGCTGCGACAGCACTTCGAGCAGGGCCTCGAGCGAGCGCACTTCGCCGCGCATCGCGATGACCGAACGGGTGAAGCGCTCGCTTTCCTTGCGGCGGGTGCGGCCGAACATCAGCCAGCCAAGCCCGATCAGGCCGAGCGGGCCGGCGGCGGCGGCGATCCATTGCGCGACCGCCGGCGACGACAAGGGCACGCCGGCGAGCGCGCGTCCGGCGGTCCAGGCGACGTAGCCGATCCACGCAGCGGCGAGGAGCGCGAGCGCGCCGCCAAGCACCTGACGCCCGCCGGCGCCGCGCTGTTCGCTTATGCGATGTTCCCACGTCCCCTGGTCGAACTCGCCCGCGTAACTTTCGAGCAACAGCTCGCCGTCGATCGATTCGGGCGTTTCGGAATGGCCGATGTCCGGGCCGATGTTCGGGCCGCTGTCGGGCTGGGCGCGCTGCGGGGTCGGTGTCATGGTCAGCGCAGTTTAGCATCTTTGACCGTACGCGAAAGCGATTAGAGAGAAATACGAATCAAGGCTCCGGCCAGGGGACACAAGCATGACCGTCGGCGCGCTTATCGGCGCCTATCAGGAAGTCGATTCGGGCGGTCTGCGCGCGTTGTTCCCGCTCGCCGGACGGACCCTCGTCGAATATCAGGTGCGCTGTGCGGCCTCGGCCGGCGCGGCGCCGATCGTGGTCGTGGTCGAGCGCGTGCCCCAGGCGCTGCAAGACGCGTTCGAACGGCTTCGCCTCGATGGACTCGCGGTGATCGCGGTCAGCGACGTTCATGACGCGGTCAGCCGGTTCGAGGCGGGCGCGCCGATCCTGCTCATCGGCGACGGCATCGCGCCGACTGCCGAGCTGGTCGCCGCGCTGACTGAATTGGGCGAGCCCGCGGTGGTCACGGTCCCCGACGACGACGCGCATCAGGCGTTCGAACGGATCGATTCGGGCGCACGCTGGGCGGGTGTGGCGGTGGTCGACCAGCATCTCCTCGGGTCGACCGCGGCGATGCTCGGCGACTGGGATTTGCAGTCGACCGTGCTGCGCCGCGCGATCCAGGAAGGCGCAACCCGGCTGCCGGTCGGGCTCGACACCGCCGAA
>JBDSTQ010000120.1:0-3885 GCA_039928195.1 Sphingomicrobium sp. | reverse complement strand
GATTCCGGAGGCGGTTGCTCCTTCGGCGTCCTCCGGATCGATCCGGACGAACTCTCCCGCGCGTGCTTCCGGGGCCTTCCAGCCACCGGCGACGGGGCGAGCCTTGGCGGGGCACCACGCGCGAGTCAACGCGCGGTTCAACTGATCGTTAGCGCGTTGCGTTATAGCGAATTTGCTCGTCGTTGAGCTGAAAGCCGACCAGATGCTCGAACGTCGCCTTGGCCACCGCGGTACTCACCGCAGGATCGGCGAGCGGGTCAAGCGCGGCTTCACTCTCACCAGGCTTGCGCTCGCGGGTGAGAATTTCGCGAACGTTGGCGGGAAGCGTTGCCGCGGCGCGGTTGACCCGCACGCTGGCACGCACCCGCGCCCAGCCGTGGACATCGCCGGCCGCGAAATTGATCACCGCCTGGCCGACGCGCTTGGCGACGACATCGGTTCCGCCTTGCAGCGCGACGTTGAAATAAGGCAGCACGACTTGCCGCGCCGGGCCGGGCTCGCGGCGAAGCGCGACGACCGTGAAAGTAGCGCTCGAAACCACTTCATTGCCGCCGTCCTGGCAGACCGCGCGAACGTCGCTAATCGCCGCCGACACATCGATCGCCCGCGAATCGGTGCTTCCGGCAGGATTGAACAAGGTGATGTCGCCGGTGCCCGCGGGAACCCCGGCAATCGGGCACGTGCTGCGCACGGCATAAACGCCCCCGCCATTTTCCGAAGTGATGTCGCCGGCGTGGCGGCAGCCGCCGAGAAGTGAGACGGCGAGCAGTGCAGCGAGGCGAAATTTCACGGGGCGATGGTCCTGACCAGCATGAGAGGAACGGCTGGGGCGTCATAGGAAGCCCCTTCTAAGCCTGCAAGCGATGCCTTACATGGCCCGAACCGTGCTCGACCGTACCACTCCTCGCCCGCCTCTGCGCGTGCTGATCGCCGCTCCGCGCGGCTTTTGCGCCGGGGTCGACCGCGCCATCCAGATCGTCGAGCTCGCGCTCGAGCGCTATGGCGCGCCGGTCTATGTGCGGCATGAAATCGTCCACAACGGCTTCGTCGTCGACCGCTTACGCGGCCTTGGCGCCGTGTTCGTCGAAGAATTGGACGAAGTGCCCGATGATCGCCCGGTGGTGTTTTCGGCGCATGGCGTGCCCAAGTCGGTGCCGGCGGCGGCAAGCGCGCGCGCGCTGACCTTTGTCGATGCCACCTGTCCCTTGGTGTCCAAGGTCCATCGCCAGGCCGAGCGGCTGATCGCCGAAGGGCGACACATTCTGTTTATCGGTCATTCCGGACATCCCGAAGTGATCGGGACTTTCGGCCAGGTGCCCGAAGGCGCGATGACCTTGGTTGAAAAAATCGATGACGTCACGTCGCTTAGCGTCGCCGAACCCGACAACCTCGCATTCCTGACCCAGACCACCTTGTCGGTCGACGACACTGCCGAGATCGTCGCCGCGCTGCACGCGCGCTTCCCCACGATCCGCGCCCCGCGCGGCGAAGATATTTGCTACGCGACCTCGAATCGCCAGGGGGCGGTCAAGCAGCTTGCCGGTGAATGCGACCGGATGCTGGTGATCGGCGCGCCCAACAGCAGCAATTCATTGCGCCTGGCCGAAGTCGCGCAGCGGATGAAAGTCCCCGCCCGGCTGGTCGAGCGCGCCGCGGACATCGACTGGGAATGGTTCGGTTCGCCCGCGACGGTCGGTGTGACAGCTGGAGCCTCGGCCCCCGAAACACTGGTCCGCGAAGTCATCGAAGCCTTGCGCGAGCGCTTCGACGTGACCGAGCAAGAGGCCGCTCACACCCCCGAGCGGATGGTGTTCAAGCTGCCGCGGGAACTCTCCGCCTGACTGCGCCACCGCCCCCCGCCGAACTGCCTCAGGTCGAAATTTTTACCGACGGCGCGTGCCGGGGCAATCCCGGACCCGGCGGCTGGGCGGCATTGCTGCGCATCGGCGGCAAGGAGCGCGAGGTCGCGGGCGGTGATCCGCTGACGACCAACAATCGGATGGAGCTGCTTGCCGCGATCCGCGGGCTCGAGGCGCTCAAGCGGCCGTGCCGGGTCGACCTCCACACCGACAGCAATTACGTTCGCGACGGGATTACCCGCTGGGTTCACAACTGGCAGAAGAACGGCTGGCGCACCGCCGACCGCAAGCCGGTCAAGAATGCCGAATTGTGGCAGGCGCTGATCGACGCCGCGGCGCGCCACCGCATCGCCTGGCATTGGGTCAAGGGCCATAGCGGCCACCCCGACAACGACCGCGTCGATGCGCTCGCCTGCGTCGAGGCCGACAAGCAACGGCTGACCCACCGGCTGTAGTCGATCAGCCGAAGCGCGCGGGCGAAAAGGTCGCGGGGGCGATGTGCGCGATCATGTCGTCGAGCGGCTGCTCGAGCAGCAGAGCGGCGGCGAGTTTGGCCGCGGCGGGCGCGGTCTGGATCCCGAAACCGCCCTGCCCCGCGCACCAGAAAAAGCGCGGCTCGCCGCTGTCGAAACCGTACACCGGAAGACGGTCGGGGGCGAAGCTGCGCAGCCCCGCCCAACTGCGCTCGACGCGTTCGACCGGCCAGTCGACCACCTGTTCGAAACGGTCGATCGCGGTCGCGACGTCGATTTCCTCGGGCGCGGCGTCGCACGGGTCGCTGGCGATTTCATCGTGCGGGCTGAGCCACACGCTGCGGTCTCTCTCGCCCTTGAAATAAAAGGTCCCGGCGGCGTCGTCGACCAGCGGCAATTGCCTAAGACCGCTTCGTCCGACGCGCAGCTGGACCATTGTCCGGCGCTTGGGCGCGATCCCGAGCGGCGCGACGCCGCAGCCGCGCGCGACCGCATCGGCCCAGGCGCCCGCGGCATTGACCAGATTTGCGGCGTGCAAGCTGCTCCCATCGTCGAGCTCGATCGACCATTGCCCGCTTTTGACCGCGGCCGCGCGAAGTCGCGCACGCATGGCGATGGTCCCGCCGGCCCTGCGGAACTGCGCGAGAAAATGGGCATGGAGCGCGGCAACATCGATATCGGCGCAACCTGATTCGAGCCGGCCCTTCGTCCAGCGAGGGCGGAGGCCCGGGACCAGCCGTTCAAGTTCCTCGCGCGATAATTTACGCGCGGACACGCCGGGCGGAAGCTCGGGCCAGTCGCCGTCCGCGAGATGGACCGCCCCGCGCTGCATCAGAAAGCCTTCGGCAGCGAGGAAGTCGTGCGACGCGGCAGTCAGCTTGGCAACTTGCGGCCCGCCATAGCTTTCGAGCCAGAATGCCGCCGAGCGGCCGGTGGCGTGCATGCCGCACTGATTCTCGGCCTCGATGAGTAGCGTGCGGCGCGTTGCAGCAACCGCCGCCCCAAGGCTCGCGCCGGCGATCCCGCCGCCAACGATTACGACGTCAAACATGCTCATCGCCATCCCGGTTACGAATTGGAAAGGCCCACCGTCTAGTGGTGCCAATCATGTTCAACGGTACATTTACCCAAATCCTGCTCGCCGTGTTGGCGCTGTTGCTGATCGTCGCGGCGGTTATCGACGTGCGCACTTTCACCATTTCCAACCGCCTCAACGCGGCGGTCGCCCTGCTTGCACCATTTTATTGGCTGTCGATTTCTTTGTCGCCGTGGCCCGACGTCGCGATCCAGCTGGCGATGGGCCTCGGCGTATTCGTATTGCTCGCCGCGGCCTTCTACGCCGGGATGATGGGCGGCGGTGACGTCAAGCTCGCAGCGGCGCTGGCCTTGTGGTTCTCACCTGTTTCGACGGTCAAATTCCTGGTTCTGATGTCGCTTGCGGGGGGTGTCCTGACGCTCATCGTGGTCGCGCTCCACCGCGCCCGCCACAAGCCAGGAAGGCCTGAAATTCCGTACGGCGTCGCGATCGCTTTCGGCGGTCTCGCGATTCTCGC
>JBDSTQ010000119.1:0-2872 GCA_039928195.1 Sphingomicrobium sp. | reverse complement strand
CCGTCGAGCATGACGCTGTTCATGAATTTCGACAGCGTCTGATCGCCAAACTTGGGATCGGGCAGGATTTCGCGCTTTTCCGGGCGACGACGACGGGACATATTTTCTAACCCTTCTGCTCTTCAGCTAATCCGGAACCTGTCCGGGGCTTACTTATTCCTCAAATCGTCATGCTGAACTTGTTTCAGCATCCATTCTTCAACCCGCAGAGCGGGCGGATGGATGGATCCCGGCCTGCGCCGGGATGACTCTACGCGCCCTTGCGGCCGCTCGGTCACTTAGGACGCTTGGCGCCATATTTGGAGCGGCTCTGACGGCGGTCCTTGACCCCCTGCGTGTCGAGCACGCCGCGCAGCACATGATAGCGCACGCCGGGAAGATCGCGCACACGCCCGCCGCGGATCAGCACGACGCTATGCTCCTGGAGGTTGTGGCCTTCGCCGGGGATGTAGCTGATCACTTCGCGCTGGTTGGTCAGGCGCACCTTGGCGACCTTGCGCAAAGCCGAGTTCGGCTTCTTCGGAGTCGTCGTATAGACGCGCGTGCAGACGCCGCGCTTCTGCGGATTCTGCTCCATCGCAGGGACCTTCGATTTGGCCTTCTGCGGTTCGCGACCCTTGCGGATCAGCTGGTTAATCGTCGGCATGAAGCCCTTCACCTTTCAAAGCCGGGCCAAACCCACAATGGTGCCCCGGCGGTTACTTTGCCCAATAGGAAATGCGCGAGCCCCGGCAGTTTTGGCCGCCTGGCCTCACGCAGTCTGAGCAATGTTCAGCTCTCGTCCGGCTGAAGCAGCGACGAAATCGCGACCTCGCGGACGAGCGGCCCAATAGCCGCAGCGGGTCGGCGGGTCAACGGGGGCGGGAAGCCTTTCGACTCCGCGCGCCCCGCCCGAACCGGCGGTGTCAGCCGGCCGCTTTGCGCCGCCGCCCGACCTCCTGAATGAAGGCGAAGACATCGGCGGTGAACGGCGCATTGGGCATTTCGCTCTGCCATTCGCCCATATTTTCATAGAGCCGCGTCGCGCCCTGCATCATCTCGGGCGTGGCGACGCGCGTGAACGGCTCGAGCAGCTTTTGCCATTCGTCGAACAAAGCGCCGGCTTCAGGGCTGTCGAGACCCTTAGGCATGGCAGCCGCGACCCGCGCGCCGAGGTCGGCCCATTGTTGGTTATAGGCTTGGGGATCGAAGTCACCCGGAACCTCGCCCATTTTCTCCGCCCAGCGCGCGCGCTCCTCGGGCGAAAAATAGCGGTCGGCAACCTTGTCCCATTGTTGCTAGGTCATCGTCAGTTCCTCGTTTGATATGAGCGAGCAGAAGGTCGCGGCATCGACGGGCTCGCCGCGGTCGATGCGGGACTTGACGGTCAGGAGCAAAGTTCGCGCCGCCTCCAATTCAGTGTGTTTCTCGGCGAGCGCGAGCAATTGCGCGTCGATTAAAGCGGCGAGGTTGAGCTGACCACCGCCGGTCAGTGCGCCGATCTGCGCCAGCGTTAGCCCGGCGCGCTTCAAGGCAACGATGTGGTTGATCCGCTCGAGCTCGGCCGCGCCGTACAACCGCCGCCCGCTATACGTGCGCAGCGGGGTCAGCAGTCCGCGCGCCTCGTAAAAGCGCAGCGCGCGGCTGGTCAGGCCGGTGCTTCGAGCGACGTCACGGATGTCGAGTGGCTGATCCATCGCCACCGCTATAGCGGTTGACGTTGGGTCAACTTCAAGCCGAAAAATTCAGGCGGTGCGGCGGCCGAAGGTCGGGCGCTGGATGGCCGGATTGAGACGAGATTGCGGAGCCGGTTGCTGGCTTTCGCCAGTGGCCTGCTTGGCGGCGAGATAGCGCGCGATCGCGGCGTCGGGATCGAAACCCGAGCCGGGGGTTTCGTCGCTCGGCGCCGGTCGGGCGGACTCGACCCCCCAGCCGCGCGGGCCGGCGCCGGCCATGACCACCCCCGCTTCGCCGACCGCGGCGAGGTGCGCCCCCTGGACAATGAGGAGGAGTCCGGCCGAGCCGCCGGACGGCAAGTCGATGGTCGAGCACGACACGCGCAAGCGTTTGGTCCCGGTGAGCCCGCCATTGACGGCGATGCACAGGATTTCGACGCGGCCCATCGGGATAAAGCCGTACATGTAATAGGTCAGCGCCTCGAGCGAGACCGACTGGACGTCGCGCCACTGCACTTCCTCGCGGCCGAAGGTGGTGCGCACGGTCAGCTTGCGCGGTTCGAGCCGCAGCGCGGGTTCGCTGCTCATTGCATTATGCGCGGCCTTGGCAAAACCCGCGCCGAACAGCAGCAGACCGCCGAGTGCGAGCCAAGCGCCATCGCTCCACCACAGCCATCCGCACAGCAGCGCCAACGCGGCCATGCCCAGGGCCAGGACGGCATTCTTGCCTGGTCGAAAATGAAAGCTGTGCATCGCTTACTCCGGAAGGACGGCATGACAATACGCCGAAGAGGTCAGGGAAAGATTAACCGGCTCCGCGCCCATCCCGCAGCGATTTCGCGCCGACTCAATTTTGTTAATCGAAGTTAAGTTTATTTTTCGAAACCGGACCTTTGCAGTTAACGGTTGGTTATCTGGCCGCACTTTTTGCAGTGCGCCCTCAAAAGGAAACTCTCATGAAATCAAGGTACAAAGTCCTGTTTGGCAGCGCGTCCGCCATCGGCGCGGCAGCGCTTGGCGTTGTTGCCCTCCAGGCACCCGCGCTCGCCCAAAACGCCAATGCTACGACCAATTACCGTGCCGATCTGCGGGCGCTCCCCAACACGCGTGGTCAGGGCACGGCGATGCTCCGCCTGTCGGGCGATAAGCGCACGCTGACGGTGCAGATCAGGGCTTCGGGGCTCGAGCGCGGCCCGCATCTCAGCCATATTCACGGC
>JBDSTQ010000118.1:0-6429 GCA_039928195.1 Sphingomicrobium sp. | reverse complement strand
ACGCAATCAACCTCCACTAAAGTTCAACACGTTTTATCAACTACTAATTGGGAGTTTCAAAATGGATTTCGCATCCGCTCAGGTGATTGGCGCCGGTCTCGCGGCGATCGGCGTTGGCGCTGCCGCGATCGGCGTCGGCAACGTGTTCGGCTCGTTCCTTGAAAGCGCCGTGCGCAATCCGGCGGCGTCCGACGGTCAGTTCACGCGCGTGCTCATCGGCTTCGCCGCCGCCGAGCTGCTCGGCCTGATCGCCTTCGCCGTCGCGATGATCATCCTCTACGCGCGTTGATCGCAGGCTAGTCCTTCATGCCTCAGATCGAACAACTTCCGGTCATCTTCTTCTCGCAGCTGTTCTGGCTGCTGCTGGTGTTCGGGATCATCTTCTTCGGCATTGGCCGCGGGATGCTGCCCAAGATCCAGTCGACCGTCGACGCGCGCGAGGACAAGATCGCCGACGATCTCGCCAAGGCGCAGGCGGCGCGCGAAGCCGCCGAGGCGACCGAGGCCGAGTGGCGCGAGCAAATGGACGCCGCGCGCGCCGCTGCCGCCCATCTGTCGCACGAAGCCCGTCAGGACAGCGCGCGGGAAACCGAGCTGAAGGTCAAGGCCGCGGCGGACAAAATCGGGATCAAGGCCGAGGCTGCTCAGGCGAGGCTTCGCGATGCGGTGAGCGCCGCGCGCGGCGAGATCGAAGCGGTGGCGGCCGAGGCGGCGCGTGAAATGGTCGTGCGGCTGACTGGCGCCGAAGTCGCGGCGGCCGAGGCGACCCAGGCAGTGAAAGCGGAAATGCATGGCTGAGCCACAAACCGTCGCCACAGTCGAGCAGCATGGCGGTGCGGAGCCGCATGCGGAGCCGACCGCGTTCGGGCTTGCCGCGCCGGCGTGGATCGCGCTGGCGATGCTGGTCGTGATCCTGTTCATGATCTGGAAAAAGGTGCCGGCAGCGATCGGCAAGGCGCTCGACGGCAAGATTGCGCTGATCCGCGATCAACTCGCCGAGGCCGAAACGCTGCGCCAGGAAGCCGAAGCGCTGAGGTCCGAATATCAGGCCAAGGCGAAGTCGGCGGACAAGGACCGCGAAGCGTTGCTCGAACGCGCGCGCCACGAGGCTGACGAGATCGTCGCCAAGGCAAAAAGCGACGCCGAAAGCCTGATCGAACGCCGCGGCCGCATGGCCGAGGAGAAGATCGCGGCGGAAGAACGCAGCGCGGTCGAGCAACTGCGCGCAACCGCCGCCGACGCCGCGGCCCGCGCCGCCGCACGCCTGATTGCGGCGCGCAACGACGCTTCGAGCGACGCCAAATTGGTCGATCAGGCAATCGCCGAGATAGGCCGCTAGTTAAGCCTTACTGGCGGTGCTCGCCGCCGGGCTGGCTGACGCCTTTGAGCGCGGTGTCAGCTGCAGCACTGTCGGCCTCACGGCTAAGATCGCCGAGGCTGACGACCCCGCACAGGCGTTCGTCATGGTCGATGACCGGGAGCCGGCGGACCTGCGCCTCGCTCATTCGCGTCGCGACATCGGCAACATCGTCATCGGCCCGCGCACAGACGAGATCGGCGCTCATCAAATCGCGCACAAGCGTGTCGGGGCCATGGCCCTTGGCGATCCCGCGCACCGCAATGTCGCGGTCGGTGATGATCCCGACCAATTTCTCGCCCTCGGTCACCGGGATCGAGCCGGTGTCGGCGCTGAGCATGAACGCGGCGGCTTCCTGGGCGGTTTGATCGGGGCGGATGGTTTCGACCTTGCTGGTCATGACGTCGCTGACTTTCATGAAAATGCGCTCCTTGGCGTGAGAGAATGTGCGGCCTCAACGCGCGTCTAGGGCACATTCTCCGTCAGCAGATCATAGGTCGCGACCAATTCGTCCTTCTGGTTGAAAATCTCGACCGCCCAGCGGACCACGCCGGTGTCTTCGCTCTTCAGCGATTTGGAGCGCACGGTGAGTTCGACGCGCATTGCATCGCCTGGATAAAGCGGAGTGAGGAAGCGCAAATTTTCAAGGCCGGTATTGGCCAGCACGGGGCCGGGATCGGGCCACACGAACAGACCCGCGGCGAAGGCGAGGATGAGATAGCCGTGGGCAACCCGGCCATCAAAGATGGGCGACGCCTTGGCGGCTTCTTCATCCATGTGGGCGTAAAATTTGTCGCCGGTGAATTCGGCGAAATGCTCGATGTCGGGAATCGTCACCGTCCGGCTGGCGGTCTTGAGCGTGTCGCCGATGTTGAGCTCGCTCATCCGTTTCTGGAACGGATGCCCGTCGACGAAGCGCTTGGGCGAGCCGGGAATATATTGCTCGGTGATCGCGGCGATCATCCCCGGCGTCGACTGGATCGCGGTGCGCTGCATATAATGGGTGACGCCGCGCACCCCGCCCATCTCCTCGCTGCCGCCGGCGCGGCCGGGGCCGCCGTGGACGAGTACGGGGAGGGGGGAGCCGTGGCCGGTCGATTCCCTGGCATTGTCGCGGTTGATGACGAGCATTCGCCCGTGGAAGGCGGCGGCGCCCTGGACGAAGTCGCGTGCCACTGCGGGCGAGTGCGTGAACAGCGACAAAGCGAGGCTCCCCATCCCGCGATTGGCGAGCGCGACCGCATCAGGCAGGTCGCGATAGGGCATGATGGTCGAGACCGGCCCGAACGCCTCGACGTCGTGGACCGCCGACGCGGTCCATGGATCATCGGTGCGCAGCAGGATCGGTTCGAGGAACGCGCCCTTGGCGTCGCCGGGCGAGGCGGCAGGGTCGCCCGACACGACCCGCGCGCCCGAAGCCACAAGCTTGGCGATCTGGCCGCGGACATCGTCGCGCTGCGAAGTCGAGACGAGCGCGCCCATGCGGCTGGCCTCGTCGCGCGGATCGCCGACCGTGATCGCCCGAAGACGTTCGGCGAGCGCCGCTTCGAGCGCGTCGAGATATTCGGCGGGGGCCATCGCGCGGCGGATCGCGGTGCATTTCTGCCCCGCCTTGACCGTCATTTCGGTTGCGACTTCCTTGACGAACAGGTCGAACTCGGGGCTTCCCGGCGCGGCGTCGGGACCGAGCAAGGAGGCGTTGAGGCTGTACTGTTCGGCGACGAAGCGGACGCTTTCGCGCATCACCACCGGGTGGGAGCGAAGCTTCGCTGCGGTCGCCGCCGAGCCGGTGAAGCTGACCACATCCTGGCCGGTCAAATGGTCGAACAGGTCACCGACGCCGCCGACGATCAATTGCACGCTACCAGGCGGGAGCAGTCCGCTGTCGATCATGATGCGGAACGCCGCCTCGCACAGATATGCGGTTGAGGAGGCCGGCTTGACGATCGCGGGGACGCCGGCGAGCAGCGTCGGGGCGAGTTTTTCGAGCATTCCCCACACCGGGAAATTATAGGCGTTGATGTGGACCGCGGCGCCTTGGAGCGAGGTCCAGATATGCTGGCCGACGAAAGTCCCGTTCTTCGACAGCCCCTCCAGCTGACTGTCGAGCAGGACATGTGCGTCGGGCAGTTCGCGGCGACCTTTCGACGAGAAACTGAACAAGGTCCCCGCGCCACCCTCGATGTCGATCCAGCCGTCCTTGCGCGTCGCTCCGGTCGCGTAATTGAGCGCGTATAATTCCTCCTTGCGCGCGATGATCGCCTGGCCGAGCCCCTTCACGATCCGCGCGCGCTGATGGAACGTCAGCTGACGCAAGGCCGGGCCGCCAACCTCACGCGCATGGGTCAGCATCGCGCCGAAATCGATCCCGCCCGAGCCCGTCAGCGCCACCGGCGAACCATCGATCGCGCTCACAAGCTCGGCGAGATTGCCGTCGCCGGCGGTCCAGCGGTCGCGTTCGTAATTGAGCAATTGGGCGGTTTTCATGCGCTTCCTGTGTCAGTGCCGGCAAGTTGACGCAATTGCCGTCAACGCCAACGAAATAGGGTTTCGCGCGAGGGGAAGTTGACGAACTTGTCGATGCCGCGCGTTTTCCAATAGCCAAGCCGGCGGTAAAGCTGGCGCAGCTGCGTTCGGGATTGCAGGGGAAATCCTATTTTTCCAGCCCTTTTTCCGATGGCGATGGAAGGATGAGCGACCAGCTTTCGCGTGCCAAGGCGTCCGCGTTTGCAGCCGGTGGCGGCCATCCTGGCAGGGGTGCCAATGTCCTCGTGCCTATGGTCACGCCCCCTCCGTCAGCTGTGCTGACACTTCCCCCTTGGCAGGGGGAGGGACTGATGTGCGATCCAGATGGCAACTGCTTCGCGATCGGTGACGGGACCGACCGTGCACTTCCTTAAAAATGGATGCTGAAACACGTTTGGCATGACAATAGGAGGGGGTGAAGCAGGAGGGTTTATGATCGAGCCGGTGCGACCGATTGCGATCGCGGATATTGAGGCGGCGCGCGAGCGGATCGCCGGCACCGTGCTGCGAACGCCGCTAGTCAGGCTCGATCTTGGCGGCGCAGGTCCCGACATCCACCTCAAGCTCGAAAATCTGCAACCGACCAACGCTTACAAAATCCGCGGCGCGGCCAATGCCGTCGCGCGGCTGTCGGACGAACATCGCGCGCGCGGCGTGTGGACGATCAGCGCCGGCAATGCCGGGCAAGGCGTCGCATTTGCTGCGCGAACATTTGGGATCCCGTGCACCGTGGTTGCGATCGAAACCGCGCCGCAGACCAAGCTCGAGAGGATGCGCGCGCTCGGCGCGACGATTGTCCCCGTTTCCTATGACGAGGCGTGGCGCGCCGCCGAGTCGCATCAATATGCCGGTCTCGACGGCACCTTCATCCACCCGTTCGACAATCATGACTTCATCGCCGGGCATGCGACCATGGGCCTCGAAATCCTCGAGGATTTGCCCGAAGTGCGCACGGTCATCGCCGCGATCGGCGGAGGCGGGCTGATCACCGGCGTCGGCAGCGCGATCAAGGCGCGCCGCCCGGACGTCGCCGTGCTTGGCGCCGAGCCCGAGACGGCATCGCCTTATGCTTTGTCGCAGAGCGAGGGTGGCCCGCGCAAGTTCTCGGACTGGCAGGCGTCGTTTGTCGATGGTGCTGGCGGAAAAAGCGTCACCGAACGGATGTGGCAGCGGATGCGGCCGGTGGTCGACGGCAGCATTACCGTGTCGCTCGACCAGACCCGCGCGGCGATGCGGCTGATGGCGGAAAAGACGCGCACGATAGCCGAAGGCGCGGGCGCGCTGGCGCTGGCGGCGGCGCTGTCGGGCGAGGCGGGCGAGGGCCCGATCGTGTGCGTCGTTTCCGGCGGCAATATCGACCTCGCGACATTCGCCGAACTGGTCGCCGCCTAAAGCATCCGGATGTCGAAGCGGCGGGTGGTCGGGTGGCTGGACGAGAGCCCGCCGTCGACGACCAGCGCGGCGCCGTTGACGTAGCTCGACTCCTCGGACGCGAGGAACAGCGCGGCCTTGGCGATTTCGTCGGGTTCGCCGCCGCGCTGGAGCGGGGCAATCTCGCCAATGCGGTGGCCCTGGCCGCGCTCGCGCGCCAACTCATAGATCGACTGGGTCATTCCGGTTTCGATGAGCCCGGGGCAGATCGCGTTGACGCGGATGCCGGTCCCCGTCATCTGCTGCGCGGCGGTTTGGACGAGGTTGATCACCCCCGCCTTCGACGCCGAATAGGCCGCGCCGCCGGCGCCCGAACGAAGCCCGGCGACACTCGCGGTGCAGATGATCGACCCGCCGCCGCGTAGCTTTAGATGCGGCGCGCCATGCTTGATCGCGAGGAACGGGCCGATCAGGTTGATGCGCAAGATCTCGGCCCAGTCGGCGGCGGTCTGTTCGGCGATCGAGGCGAAGCCGCCCGAAATGCCGGCGTTGGCGAAGATGATATCGAGCCCGCCATGCTCCGCCGCGACGGCGTCGATCAGGCGTTTCACAGCGGGTCCGCTGCCCGCATCGCAGACCGCGTCGGCGCCAGCGGCGATATCGGCGCCGACCACGGTCGCGCCCTCGGCGCGGAACAGCTCGACGCTCGCTTTGCCAATCCCCGACGCCGCGCCGGTGACGATCGCGATCTTGCCTGAAAGCCTTGCCATGGTCAGCCTCATAGCCAGCGCGCGCGCTTGCTGATAGGCGGCAGCGCCATGGATTTCAGCCTCGGCCCGGCAGAGAGCGAATGGCGCGACCGCGTGCGCGCGTTCATGGATTCGGAAGTGCGCCCGCGGGTGCCCGCTTATGACGCGCAGCAGCGTGAGGGCGAGCGCTGGAAGGTGCTTCCGGTGGTCGAGGAGCTCAAGGCCAAGGCGCGTGCGGCGGGGCTGTGGAACCTGTTCATGCCGCCCGCGCCCGCCGGAACTGAGCGCGACGACGGCTTTGCGTTCGACGGACCTGGCCTCAGCAATCTCCAATACGCCTTTTGCGCCGAGGAGATGGGGCGGATTTTGTGGGCGTCCGAAGCGTTCAACTGCTCGGCGCCCGACACCGGCAATATGGAAGTGCTC
>JBDSTQ010000117.1:0-4147 GCA_039928195.1 Sphingomicrobium sp. | reverse complement strand
GTACGGCCGACCGGATTCGGCGACATCATCGCGCTCGTTTCGCTCTATCGGCCCGGCCCGATGGACAATATTCCGATGTTCGGGGACCGCAAGAACGGCCGCGCCGACCTGGCTTACCCGCACCCCTTGCTCGAAAAGGTGCTCGGCGAGACCTACGGCATCTTCGTCTATCAGGAGCAGGTGATGCAGGCCGCGCAGGTGCTGGCTGGCTTTTCGCTCGGGGAAGCGGACCTTGTGCGCCGCGCGATGGGCAAAAAGATCCAGTCGGAGATGACCGCCCAGCGCGCGCGCTTCGTCGAAGGTTGCGCGAGCGTCAACGCGATCGAGCCGGCCAAGGCCAACGAACTGTTCGACTTGATCGACAAGTTCGCCGGTTACGGCTTCAACAAAAGCCACGCCGCGGGCTACGCCTTGATCGCCTACCAGACTGCGTGGCTCAAGGTGCATCACCGCGCCGAATTCTACGCCGCCTCGATGAGCTTCGATGCGGGTCTGACAGACAAACTCGGCCTGTTCGTCGAGGACATGCGCCGCGGCGGAATCGTCTGCCTGCCGGCCGACATCAACGCCAGCCAGGCCGCCTTCAGCGTCGAGGGCGATGCGGTCCGCTACGCGCTGGGAGCCCTGAAGGGTGTCGGCGAAAAAGCAATGGAGGCGTTGGTTGAAGAGCGGACCCGTAGCGGCCTGTTCCGCAGCCTCGAGGATTTCGCCGCGCGGATCGACCCGCGGATGCTCAACCGCCGGCAGCTCGAAAGCCTCGCCGCGGCGGGCGCGTTCGATGCGCTCAACCCCGACCGCGCGGCGCTATTCGCCGCCGCCGAGACGATCCTTGCCCATGCCGCGAGCGCTCACGACCAGCGGACCAGTGGTCAGGCCGGGCTGTTCGGCGGCGCGGCCGGCGAGCAACCGCCGATCCGCTTGCCGCGCGACGCCACGTGGACGCTGGCCGAGCGCATGGCGGCCGAGCGCGAGGCGTTCGGTTTCTATTTTTCCGCACACCCGGTCGACGCCCACCGCCATCTGCTTGCTGCGCACAAGGTCAAGAGCTTCGCCGAACTCGCCGACATCCGTTTCGAGGAGGGCCAGCGCGCCGGTGCGATGATGGCCGGGCTGGTCGAGGATGCGCGCTGGCGGACCTCGGCGCGAGGCCGGCGCTACATGATGGCGACGATGAGCGACCGCTCGGGCCAATATGTTGTCAGCGCGTTCGACGACGATGCCTGCGCGGCACTCGAGGCGGCGGCGCGCAAGTCGGCGTGCGCTTTGATTACGGTCGAGCTCGATGGCCGCCCCGGCGACGAGCTGCCGCGCGTGACGTTGCGCAAGCTCGAACCGCTCGACGTGCTGGCGCAGCGCACGCGGCTGCAGTTGACCGTGCAAGTGAGCGATGCTGCGTTGGTCGAGCGGATCGCGGCTGAGCTGGCGCGTGCGCGCGGCAATGGCACCGGCTGGGTGCGGTTGGTCGTGCCGCTCGAAGCCGGGGGAGAAGCCGTCGTGCTTGCTGGCCGCGACTTCTCGCTGGACGGCGAACTGGTGACTCGGATCGACCGCATCGCGGGGGAAGGCAGCGCGATCCTGTCGACGCAAGAGCCCCCGCGGCTCGCTTTGGTTGGCTAATCAGAAACCGTTGGTCGCGTCGGGCTGCGGCTCGGGCGCTGGCGCGCTTGCGTCGGGCGCCGGCTCGGGCGCTGCCGCCGCCTCGGGCGGCGGGGCTTGGGCGGGCGCGAGCTCGTCGATCAGCTCGGGCGGCGGCGCGGGCAGGGGCTTGGCGGTTTCATATTCGTCGCCCGGCAGCGGCCGCGCTTTTCTGGTCACCGGCGGCGGCGCTTTGTTCACCGGCGCAGTCGTGCCGCGATAGACGCACGCGTCGAGGCTGTCGCGGCCGACCACGCCGATGCGCGCGGTCAGCGTATTGCCGTAGCGGCGGGTGAAGCCTTTGGGGGCGATGACGCCGCGCTTCTTGGGCAGCGGCAGCACGGCGGCGATGCGCGCGGCTTCGGTCGCGCTCATCGCGCTTGCATCATGGCCGTAATAGCGTTCGGCCCCGGCGTTGACGCCATACGTCCCGATGCCGGTCTCGGCGAGGTTGAGATAAACCTCCATGATCCGCGGCTTGCCCCACAGATGTTCGATGAGGAAAGTGAACCAGGCCTCGGCGCCTTTGCGGGCATAGCCGCCGCCTTGCCACAGGAAGGCGTTCTTGGCGGTCTGCTGGCTGATCGTCGAGCCGCCGCGGATCCGCCCGCCCGACGCATTGCGCTTCATCGCATCCTCGATCGCCTCGACGTCGAAGCCATTGTGCTGGCAGAATTTGCTGTCCTCGGCGCCGATTGCCGCGCGGACCATGTCGCGGTCGATCCGCGTGATCGGCATCCACTCGCGCACCGCGCCGCGCCCGGCGGCCAGGTCGCCGAGCATCGTCAGCGTGACTGGCGGATTGATGAAACGGTAGGCGAGTACCCACAGGATTGAGAACAACAACAGACCGAAAAACAGTTTGGCCACAAAGCCGAATAGGCGGCCAACCGGCGAACCGCGTGGCCGCTTGCGCCGGTATGCGGGAATGGACGATCGCTTGGCCATTACTCGCGCCTAGCGTTGCCGGGGCTGCGCGTCGAGTTGGCTAGCCGTCGATCAATTCCTTGATCCGCCGACCCAGCGAATCGAGCTCGAACGGTTTGGTCATGACATGCATGCCGGGCTCGAGCTGTCCGTTGCCAATTACCGCATTCTCGGCATAGCCGGTGATGAACAGCACTGTCAGATCGGTGCGCATCTGGCGTGCGGCGTCGGCCAGCTGGCGACCGTTCGTTCCGCCCGGCAGGCCAATGTCGGTGATGAGCAGGTCGACCCGAGCATCGGACTGGAGGATCGCCAGCGCTGCTTTGGCATCTTCCGCCTCGAGCGAACGATAGCCGAGATCGTCAAGAATGTCGGTGATCAGCATGCGAATTCCAGCTTCGTCGTCGACCACCAGGACGGTGTCGCCAAGCGCCGCGCGAGGCACGTCAGTCAGCTCTTCAGCGTCCGCCGCGGCATCGACCGCGCCGTGCGACCGCGGCAGATAGACACACACCATCGTTCCTTGGCCAGCATCGGAGTAGATTCGCACCTGTCCGCCCGATTGGCGCGCGAAGCCGTAGATCATTGACAGCCCGAGACCCGTGCCGACGCCTAGCGGCTTGGTGGTGAAGAATGGGTCGAACGCCTTGGCGATAACTTCTGGCGTCATTCCCGAGCCAGTGTCGGATACGCACAGCGACACATATTGGCCCGGCTCAAGGTCGCGTTCTCGCGCCGCCCGCGGGTCGAGCCAGCGATTGGCGCTTTCGATCGTCAAGCGGCCGCCTTCGGGCATCGCGTCGCGGGCGTTGATGACCAGGTTGAGCAGCGCATTTTCAAGTTGATTCTGATCGACAAGAACCGGCCACAGTCCGACCGCGCCAACGACTTCGAACGCGATCTCCGGACCAAGCGTCCGGCGCACCAAATCCTCCATTCCGCCGACGAGCCGATTGACGTCGGTCAGCTTGGGGTCGAGCGTCTGGCGACGCGAGAAAGCGAGCAAACGGTGGGTCAGGGCAGCAGCGCGCTTGGCCGCCGTCTGCGCGGCGTTCGAATAGCGCTCGATGTCGTCGGTGCGGCCCTGGGCAATGCGCATTGCGATCATTTCCAGCCCGCCGCTGATCGCGGTGAGCAAGTTGTTGAAGTCGTGCGCCAGGCCGCCGGTCAGTTGTCCGACCGCCTCCATCTTCTGGCTTTGACGAAGCGCTTCCTCGGCGCTCATCAACTCGGCGGTGCGCTCGGCGACCTGGCTTTCGAGCGTCGCCGCAAGGATTTCGAGCTGCTCGCCCTGGCGGCGGCGTTGGTCGACATCGGTATTGGTGCCGACCCAGCCGGTGACAGTGCCGACCTCGTCGCGGGTGGGTTCCGCCCGCGCCAGAAACCAGCGATAGTCGCCGTCGTGGCGGCGCAGGCGGAATTCGACTTCGTAAACCTCGCCAGTGGCCAGCGAATGACTCCACTTCTCGACCGCCACGGCGAGGTCGTCAGGATGGACGATCGATCCCCAGCCGGTCCCGGCAAGTTTATCGAGTTCAAGCCCGGCGAAGGCGTAGACCTGCTGATTGAACCAATAGACGTTGCC
>JBDSTQ010000116.1:0-3700 GCA_039928195.1 Sphingomicrobium sp. | reverse complement strand
AAGCGATCGAGGATGTCGGCGGCGAACTCAACGCCTGCACCGAGCGCGACGTCACCAGCTTCACCGCCTCGGTGCTCGCCGAGCATGTCCCGCTCAGCGTCGAGCTGATCGCCGACATGATGCTCCGCCCGCACTTCAGCGCCGCCGAACTGGCGCGCGAGAAAGACGTCGTGTTGCAGGAGCTCGCCGAAGCGCGCGACACCCCAGGCGATCTGGTGTTCGAGGAATTGTGGGCGGCGGCGTTCGCCGGCCAGGCGCTCGGACGCTCGGTGCTCGGCGACGCCGCCAGCCTCGCGCAGATCGAGATCGTCACGCTGCGCGACTGGCAGAAACGGGCATATTGCGCGGGCAACCTCGTCCTCGCCGCCGCCGGCAAAGTCGATCATGCCCAACTGATCGCGCTTGCCGAACAGCATTTTGCCGAACTCCCGAACGGCGCAGCCGAGCCCGCCTCGCCCGCCCATTTCACCCCCGGCGCGCGGCGCTTGCGCAGCCGCAGCGGTCAGGCGCATCTGACGCTGGCGTTCGCCGCGCCGGGCATCTTCGATGAAGCCGCGCTGGCCGCCCGGCTGTTCGCGGACATTGTCGGCGGCGGGGCGTCGTCGCGCCTGTTCCACGAGCTACGCGAGGAGCGCGGACTGGCCTATTCGGTCGGAGCGAGCGTCTCGGCCTATGCCGACACCGGAATCCTGTCGATCTATGCCGCGACCGCTTCAGCGCAGGCGCTGGCGACGCTCGAGCTGATCGAGCGCATCGTCCGCCAGGCCGCGATTGACGCAAGCGAGGCAGAACTCAACCGCGCGCGGATGCAGGCCAAAGCCGGCTTGCTCCACGCCAGCGAGACCAGCTCGGGCTATATGCACATTTTGGGCGGGCGGACGATCGTCCACGGCCACCCGGTGGCGATCGCCGAGACGCTCAGCCGGCTCGACGCGGTGACGCTCGATCAGTTGCGCGCGGCGGGCGCGGATATCGTCGCGGGTCCGGCGGCCACGGCGAGCATCGGTGTTCCGGCCGCGCGCGCCGCGTGAGCGATCTCGTCACTCTGGTCGCCGAGCCGTGGGCCGCTTGGGGGCTGATCGATTGCGGGCATGGCCGCAAATATGAGCGCTACGGGCCGGTCACTGTGGTCCGTCCCGAACCGCAGGCAATGTGGGCGCCGGGGCGCGATGACTGGGATCCCGACGCGACCTTCGTTCCCGGATCGGACGAGGAGGGCGGCGGACGCTGGGTCGAGCACCGTGCCGTCCCGCGCGACTGGCCGCTGGCGCGCGGAGCGGTGCGCTTTCACGCATCGCTGACGCCGTTTCGCCATTTGGGTTTCTTTCCCGACATGGCGCCGCAATGGGACTGGATGCGCGAGCGTGCAGCCGATGCGGACGTTTTGAATCTGTTCGGCTACACCGGGGTGGGAACGCTCCAGCTGAGCGAAGCCGGTGCGCGGCTGGTCCATGTCGAGGCGTCGAAGAAGTCGGTCGAGGGGGGCAAGGCCAATGCCACTCTGTCGGGAATGGCCGGGCGCCCGATCCGCTGGATGGTCGACGACGCCGCCAAATTCACCGCGCGCGAGGTGCGGCGCGGGCGGCGCTATGACGGGATTTTGCTCGATCCGCCCAAATTCGGGCGCGGGCCGGACGGCGAGATGTGGCGGCTCGAGGAGCATCTCGCGCCTTTGCTCGCCGACTGCCGCAAATTGCTCGACGCCGACAGCCGTTTTCTCGTGCTGACCGTCTATGCAGTGCGGATGTCGGCGCTGGCGATTGGCGAACTTGTCCTCCAAACCTTTGCCGACCTCGGTGGAACCGTCGAGGTGGGCGAGATGGCGGTGCGCGAGGAAGCGCGCGGCTTGCTCCTCCCGACCGCGATTTTCGCGCTCTGGGCCCGAGATCCAATCACGTCCTAGACGCGCGGATTGCGGCGCCGGCGACGAACGGCGCGCCGGCGGTGAGAAGCAGCGACACCGCCGCCTCTAGCAGCAGCGCATTGGCCGCGCCGAAAATCAGCAACGGGATCGCCAGTGGCAACAGCAGCAGCCCGGCGAGCGCCGATGCACGCGGGAGTCCCGCAGTCACCGCCGCCACCGCCATCGCCAGTGCGGCGAGGCCGGGGGTGCCGATCGCCAGCGCGATCTCGGTGCGCAGCAGCGCCGTGCCATTGATCGCCAGCAACGCGCTCGCCGGGAGCGCGGCGACCAGCAGCAGCGGCGCGAAGCTGAGCCAGTGCGCGACGATCTTGGCGGCGGCGATGCTCTCCTCGGCGAGGCCGTGGAGCGCGAGCTGATCGAGCACGCCATCGGCGCGATCGGGTTCGACCAGCCGCTCGATCGGAAGCAAAGCGGCGGTCAGCGCGGCGACCCACAAAATGCCCCCGCCGATGCGCGCGAGCAGCCGCGCGTCGGGGCCGACCGCGAACGGGACGAGGGTTGCGACGAGCAGGAAAAAGGCCGCAGGCAACCATGCCGCGCCGGTCAATCCGCGGCGCAGGTCGCGCGCGATCAGCGCGCCGATCATGCGCCCAGCTCGAGCGTTCGCGCGACCCCGGCGAGCGGCTGATGCGACGCCGCGAGCAGCGCGCCGCCAGCGGCCAGATGGTCGGCAATCGCGGCTTCGAGCCGCGCCGCGCCGTCGCCGTCGAGCGCATTGATCGGCTCGTCGAGCAGCCACAGGCGCGCTCCCGATCCGGCCACCCGCGCGAGCGCCGCGCGCTTGCGCTGGCCCGACGACAGCAGCCGCACCGGCACATCGCGCAAATGCTCTATGCCCAAAGCGTCGAGCGCGGCGCCGCCCCACAATGCCAGTGCGCGCGCCAGCGGAAGTTCGCGGTCGAGTGCATCATGCTCGTCGGCGAGCGCGAGCGGGGCGCGCTCGACCCGGCCGCGCTCGGCGCTGAGCAAGCCCGCGGCGAGGCGCAGCAAACTGGATTTGCCGCTGCCGTTGGGCCCACGCACGAGCACCGCCTCGCCCGGTGCCAGCGTTAGATCGAGCTCTTCGAACAGCAGCCGCCCGCCGCGCCGCAGCGCGACCTGATCGATGCGTAGCAAGGCGCTCAAGCGAGGCCATCCTCGAGCGCGTGCATGTCATCGTCGCTGAACCCGAAATGATGCCCGACTTCGTGGATGAGGACGTGCGCGACGAGATGTTCGAGCGTGTCCTCGCCATCGGCCCACTCGTCGAGCAAGGGCCGGCGGAACAGGCGGATGCGCTCGGGCAAGGTGCCCGATTGCTCGACGCTGCGCTCGGGTAAGGGGACGCCTTCGTAGAGCCCGCTAAGGTCGAAGGGATCGTCGATTCCCAGTTCGGCGAGCGTGCCCTGGTCGGCGAAGTCCTCGACCTGAAAGACAATCTCGCCGAGGCTGGCACGGAACGCGGCGGGCAAAGCGTCGAGCGCGGCGCGCGCGATCGCTTCAATCTCGTCGGCCGAGGGCGGGGGTCCGAAGCGGCGCATCACCGCGCGGGCATAGGAGGAGCGCGGCCGGCCAAGCAAGGTTGCCGCGAGGTTGCCGATCTCGGCGCGCGCCTCTAGATCGCCGACTTCCAGCGAATTGCGGAGCGGTGGCCGAGTGGTCGAAGGCGCTCGCCTGGAAAGTGAGTATACGCCAAAAGCGTATCGAGGGTTCGAATCCCTCCCGCTCCGCCAGCTAGTCAAGCTATTGTAAAGACTGAGTAATTTGCCGTCATAAAGTCCCGGAAAAGTGCACTTT
>JBDSTQ010000115.1:0-4603 GCA_039928195.1 Sphingomicrobium sp. | reverse complement strand
CTTTTTCGAACAGGGCGTGTCGGCGCTGCGGCCGCTGACGCTGGCCAAGGTCGCCGAGGCGATCGAGATGCATGAGTCGACGGTCAGCCGGGTGACCTCGAACAAATATCTGCTGTGCGACCGCGGGCTCTACGAGCTCAAATACTTCTTCGGATCGGGCGTGGCGAGCGAGGGCGGCGAGGGTGCCGCGGCGGAAGCGGTGAAGTCCGCCATCGGCAAACTCATCGCGGCGGAGACCGAAGTGTTGAGCGACGACGCACTGGTCGACCTGCTCAGGGTGCAAGGCTTTGATCTCGCCCGCCGCACGGTGGTCAAATATCGCGAGTCGATGGGCATCGGCTCGTCGATCCAGCGCCGCCGGATGCGCAAGATTTCGGGGTGACTCCTCCAGTTGCGCTCCCGCTGAGCTGATCCAAGCGCCCTTCGACAGGCTCAGGGTGAGCTGAAGGATTACCCGCTCAATCGCGCCCAGATCGGCAGATGGTCGGACGCCTGCCGCGCGGCAGCGCTCGCGTTGACGCCCGCGGCCTCGATGTTGAGATCCTTGTGGACGATGATCCGGTCGAGCGCCGCGACCGGGTGGCGCGCGTGAAAGCTGGGGCCGGTCGGCGCGACATGAAACTCGCAGCCAAGGTCCTTGAGGCACCCGGCCTCGGCGCGCCATTCGTTGGTGTCACCCATGAGGATCGTTGGCATGATCTGCGTCCGCGCGGCGATCGCATCGAGGATCGCGCGCATCTGCCGCCGCCGCCACAGCCCCGACAGATCGAGGTGCATGCCGACCACGCGCAGCGGCCGGTCGCCGATCAGCAATTCCGCCATGACCGCGCCGCGCGGCTCGAGCGTGGGCAGCTCGATCGCGCTGCAATCGATGATTCCGACGTGGCTTTTGACGAGGATGGCATTGCCGTGCCAGCCGATGTTGCGCGTATCGAGCTTGAGCAATTTGTCGGCGTGGCGACGCATTTTCTCGAGCCGGCGCTTGTGTCGCACGCCCAGATGCACCGGCTGGTACAGCCCATATTCGGCGATCAGCTGATGCGGCACCGCCGACCCGCGCCCGCCGATGCGCTTGTCCGCCTCCTGCAACGCGACGATGTCGGCGTCGATCTCATGCAACACATCGAGCACGCGATGCGGATCGCGCTTGCGATCGGTGCCGATCGCTTTGCGCATGTTGTAACTGGCGACGGTGATGGTGGGGGGGGCGGACATTGTCGGGCCTCAATAGCGCCCACGGGAGGAGGTTCCAGCTTGCAGAGCGAAGCGTGTGTGCGTAGATACAATTGTATCTACGGAGCCTGGCATGAATCAGCAAGTGAAGCGATGGGGAAATAGTCTGGCGGTTCGGCTCCCCGCCACGTTGGCAGCGGAACTGGGTCTTCGCGAGAATGATCCGGTCGATATCCGGCGCGACGGCGACGGCGTGCGAATTGAGAAAGTCGCGATTGACGATCCGACTTTGGAAGAACTTCTTGCGAGAATCACGCCGGAGAATCGTCATCCCGAAACCGACTGGGGTCCTCCGGTCGGCAAGGAAATTTGGTGAGCGACTGGGTCCCGGACAGAGGCGAGATCATTTGGATAAATTTCGATCCGCAGGCAGGCCGTGAGCAAGGCGGGCATCGTCCTGCGCTGGTCTTGAGCTCAAGAGACTATAACGGAAAAGTCGGACTGTTGGTTTGCGTGCCGCTGACCACGCGGATCAAGGACTATGCGTTTGAGGTGCCGATTGCGGGCGAGCCGAGCGCTGTCGCGTTGGCCGACCATGTGAAATCGATCGATTGGCGCGCCAGGAAAGCGCGCAAAAAGGCGTTTGCCAGCGAAACTGAACTCGCGACAGTCCAGGCCCGTGTGCGACGGTTGCTTGAATAGCGACCTTCGCGGTCTTTGCGGGCTAAACGTCCAAATTCGCCACGCTCAGCGCATTGTCCTGGATGAATTCGCGGCGGGGTTCGACGACGTCGCCCATCAGGCGGGTGAAGATTTCGTCGGCGACGTCGGCCTGGGTGACTTCGACCCGCAGCAACGAGCGGTTCGACGGGTCCAATGTGGTTTCCCACAATTGCTCGGCGTTCATTTCGCCGAGACCCTTATAGCGCTGGATGCTGAGCCCCTTGCGCCCCGCTGCGAGGACCGCGTCGAGCAGCTCGGACGGGCGGCTGATCGGCACCATTTTGCCTTTGGCCTCGGCTTCAGGCGTTTCGGCGCCTTCGGATAATTCCTCGTCGCCGTTGGGATCGAGCAGTTCGGGTAATGCGGTCTTCGCGCTCGCCGGCGCCGCGCCTTTCTTGGGCGCCTTGAGCGTCGACGGCCCGGCATAAGCGGGCAATTGCTCGGCGGTCAACGCGTGCAGCTTGCGCGCTTCGGCCGAGGTGAGGAAACTTGGCTCGACGATCATCTCGTCGGTCACGCCGCGCCATAGCCGCGTCAGCGTGAACCCGCCTACTCCTCCGCTGGTGCCGCTCCACGCGGCTTCGAGGTCGGCCGCGCCAAGCCATTTGGCGACGCGTTCGGCCGCCGCCGCGCGACCCTTGGCATCGAGCTTGGGGTCGAGCGCACCGTTGATTGCCAAGGCCTCGATCAGCGCCGGAGCATATTTCTTGGGCGCATAGCGCATCAGCGTGCGCACTCGCCGCGCATGTTCGACGAGAACACGCAAATCCTTGCCACTGCGCGTCCCGTCGGGGCCTTCGAGCACCTGTCCGTCGAGTCCGGCATCGACCAGATATTCGTCGAGTTTACTGTCGTCCTTGAGATAGACTTCGGAGCGCCCTCGCGCGACCTTGTAGAGCGGCGGCTGGGCAATGAAGAGATGCCCGTGTTCGATCAATTGCGGCATCTGGCGATAGAAGAAGGTCAGCAGCAGGGTGCGGATATGCGCGCCGTCGACATCGGCGTCGGTCATGATCACGATCTTGTGATAGCGCAATTTGTCGAGGTTGAACTCCTCATGCCCGATCGAGGTGCCGAGCGCCTGGATCAGCGTCCCGATCTCCTTCGAGCCGAGCATGCGGTCGAAGCGCGCGCGCTCGACGTTGAGGATTTTGCCTTTGAGTGGCAGGATTGCCTGATTCTGGCGGTTGCGGCCCTGCTTGGCCGAGCCGCCGGCCGAATCGCCCTCGACCAGGAACAGTTCGCTCAGGGCGGGGTCGCGCTCCTGGCAGTCGGCGAGCTTGCCCGGCAAGGAAGCGATGCCCATCACCGACTTGCGGCTCGCCTCACGCGCCTTGCGCGCGGCTTCGCGTGCGGCGGCGGCATCGATCGTCTTCTGGATGATCGAGCGCGCGTCGCCGGGATGCTCCTCGAGCCATTCGCTCATCTTGTCGCTCATCAGGCTTTCGAGCGGCTGGCGCACTTCGGAACTGACGAGCTTGTCCTTAGTCTGGCTCGAGAATTTGGGATCGGGCAATTTGACCGAAACGATCGCGGTCAGCCCTTCGCGCATGTCCTCGCCGGTCAGCGTGACCTTTTCCTTTTTGAGCAAGCCCGACTTGTCGGCATAATTGTTGAGCGTGCGCGTCAGCGCGGCGCGGAACGCGGCCATGTGCGTGCCGCCATCGCGCTGGGGGATGTTGTTGGTGAACGGCAGGACGTTCTCATAATATGAGTCATTCCATTCGAGCGCGACGTCGATGCCGATCCCGTCGCGCACCGCCGAAATCGTGATCGGCTCGGGGAATAAGGGCGTCTTGGCGCGGTCGAGATATTTGACGAAGGCGCCGATCCCGCCCTCATAATACAGCTCATGCTCGACCCGTTCCTCGTGCCGCGCGTCGGCGAGGACCAGGCGCACGCCCGAGTTGAGGAAGGCCAGCTCGCGGAAACGGTGCTCGAGGTGCTCGAAATCAAACTCGACGATCTTGAACGTCGTCGGGCTCGGCAGGAAGGTGACCTTGGTGCCCTTCTTTCCCTCTGGCGCGGGACCGACGACCTTCAACGGGGCGACCGCATCGCCGTGGGCGAAGCGCATGAAATGCTCCTCGCCGTCGCGCCAGATGGTCAGGTCGAGAAATTCCGACAGCGCGTTGACGACGCTGACGCCGACCCCGTGGAGCCCGCCCGATACCTTATAGGCGTTGTCGTCGCTGGTGTTCTCGAACTTCCCCCCGGCGTGGAGCTGAGTCATGATGACTTCGGCCGCGCTGACGCCCTCCTCGGCGTGGATCCCGGTCGGGATGCCGCGGCCATTATCCTCTACCGTGACCGAACCGTCGGGGTTCAATTGGACGAGAATGCGGTCGCAATGCCCGGCCAGCGCCTCGTCGATGGCATTGTCCGAAACCTCGAACACCATGTGGTGGAGTCCCGATCCGTCGTCGGTATCGCCGATATACATGCCGGGCCGCTTGCGCACCGCATCGAGGCCCTTGAGGACCTTGATCTGGTCCGCGCCATAAACGTTCTGATTGGGGTCTTCTGCCATAGTCCGGATATAAGGATTCTGGCGGAGAAGTCACGCGCGCACGCGTGCGCGCGACGTGCGCGTGGCGCTAGCGCGTACGCACGCGCGTGAGTCGCAAGCTCGCGAGGAATGGCCCGACCGCCGCGTCGCCTTCACCGTGAAGACGAAGCCGCGGCCGGGATTTGCTTAACCCCTAGT
>JBDSTQ010000114.1:0-4373 GCA_039928195.1 Sphingomicrobium sp. | reverse complement strand
GCGCAGGGCGGCGCGGCTCAAGCCATAAGGGACGCGCACCGGGACGCCCCACAGCATATTCGCTTTCCATCCGGCGTCGCGCAGATAATTGGCGATCGAGGCGAAAGCGTCATCCTCGTTGCGCCAGATATCGGCATAGCCATCGCCGTCGCCGTCGGCGCGCAGGCGCAGCGCCACCGTCGGCATGAACTGCGGATAGCCCGTCGCGCCCGCGTAGCTGCCCTTGAGCTGATAGCGGCGCACGCCCTGATCGAGCATTTTCAGCGCGGCGAGGAATTCGGTCTCGAAATATGCCCGGCGCCGCCCTTCATAGCCGAGGCTGGCCAGCGCATCGAGCAGATCGAAGCCGCCGGTCACCGCGCCGTAGCTGGTTTCTTTGCCATAGATCGCAATGATCACCGAAGGATCGACCCCATAATAGGCCTGGATGCGCGACAGATTGGGCCAGTGCGTCGAGTAACGCGCCTGACCGCGGTTGATCAGCGACGTGGTGATGTGGCGTTCGATATACGGCCCGAACGACGGCAGGCCGGCGTTGTAGGTTGGCGAACTGGGTCGCTGGGCGCGGTCGAGCTCCATCGCCCGCTGGTTGAGCGACAAATAAGGAAACACCGCCTGGATCGTCGCTTCGCGCACCCCGGCAATGCGCGCGCGCGCCGCGAGATACAGCTTATACTGGGCGAATGGATCGGCCGCCTGCGCGGCATAGGCCTGCTGCGGCGCGGGATAGGCCTGCGCCAGCTGAACCGGTGCTGCGGCGCTTTGCGAGCCGGCCGATACGGCGACCACCAACCAAGCCTTCAGGCCACCCAGGATCACGCTCCTCATGCACGCGAGGCTAAGACGCTTAACCCCGCGTGCGCCAGCTTAGTTCACCGCACGCCTTGCACAGTCTGGCCCGGCGGCGGTAGCAAAGCGGCGCTGCGCAGGAGAGGTGGCCGAGTGGTTTAAGGCAGCGGTCTTGAAAACCGCCGTGGGTGAAAGCTCACCGTGGGTTCGAATCCCACCCTCTCCGCCAGTCCCGCGCTCAGCGCCCGCCACCATACGCTCGTCGGAGCTTTCGTCGGCTTGTCGAAAGCGGCTGGCGCTCCGGCTTCATGTGTAGCACTGTGTTACTGAGTTAACACGGAGATTTCGCGATTCGTCTTGCCACTCTTCTTGCCTGGGTTGCGCCGTTCGCTCTGATCCACGCATCGTCCGCCGCGGCGCAGCAGCCGGCGGGCGATTCTACGCCCGTGGCGTCCGCACCGGGTGCGCGCTCGACCAGTTACGACGCGAAATATTTCGCGCAATACGCGCCGCGCACCGCACTCGACATCGTTCGCCGAATTCCCGGCTTTTCGCTCGAACTTGGCGATACCAATTTGCGCGGCTTCAGCGGTGCGGCGGGCAATGTGGTCATCGACGGCCAGCGCCCGAGCAGCAAATCCGAATCGCTCGAGGATTTGCTCGCCCGCATTCCTGCCAGCCGCGTGTCACGGGTCGATCTTGGCCCGGGCGATCTTTACGGTGCCGACTATTCGAGCACCGCGCAGGTCGCCAATCTGATCCTTGCGAAGGGCGGCGGGACCGCCGGCAATGTCAGCATTCGCGGCAACCGTTTGTGGACCGGAGTGATCGTCCCCAATGCCACCGGATCGGTGCAGTTCACGCGCGGCCCGTCGACCTTCAGCCTGTCGGCCGATAGCGCGCGCGGGGACCTGACCGAGAAAGGCTATGATCGGGTCACCGACGCAGCGACCGACGAGCTGCTCGAATATCGCCGCAAGACCAACTTCATTTACGACCGCGACCCCTCTGTCTCGGGCAGCTGGGCGCTCGAGCAAGGCGACCATCGTGCGGTCCATCTCAACGCCCGCTTCAGCCCGAGCCGGTTCGGCCTGCGCCAGGTCAACCATGTTATCCCGAACGGAGACGCCGAGCGCGACGATACGCTCCACCAGAATTACCATACCAATATCTTCGAGATTGGCGGCGACATCAGCCGGCCGCTCGGTGGCGGCGGGATCAAGCTGGTCGGATTGCTCAACAGCCGCGATCGCACGACCTTTGACGATTATCTGTTCCGCGGTGCTGGCGGCGCGCCGGTGCTTGGCGGCTTCGAGCAGAATACCAAGTCGAAGCTGACCGAATCGATCGGCAAATTGAGCTGGTCCAAAGCGGACGTTCTCGGCTTCAGCTTCGAGACCGGCGGCGAGGTTGCATACAACAAGCTCGATTATGCGCTTGAACTCGTCAAGCTTGGGGCGGGCGGTGTAAGGACGCCGATCAAACTGCCGCTGGCCAATGCGACCGTCAGCGAGGTTCGCGGCGAATTTTACGTCAACGCCGGGCGCCCCTTGTCCAAGACGCTGCGGGTCGATGCCGCGCTCAATTACGAGCTGTCGCGGCTGAAGGTGCGCGGCGATGCAACCGCCGACCGCGCGCTCAAATTCTGGAAGCCGAGCGTGACGCTCGACTGGCAGCCGGGCAATGGCTGGCACAGCCAGCTGATCTTTCGCCGCACCGTTGCCCAGCTCGACTTCTACGATTTCGTCAGCGTCGCCGAACTGTCCAACGACCGCATCAACGGGGGCAATGCCAATCTCGTGCCCCAACGGACGTGGGAAACGCGTTTCAATACCGAGCGGCCGGTGCTCGGCACGGGCAAGGCGCGGCTCGAGGTCGGCTATGATCTGGTCGACAAGTTGCAGGACCGCATTCTGATTTTCGACGACAAGGGCAAAGCTTTCGATTCGCCCGGCAACCTTGGCACGGGCAAGCGCTGGTTCGCCGATTTGACCGTCGACGCTCCACTCGACCGGCTGTGGAAGGGGTTGCGCGCGCGGGTTCACGGCCAGCTACAGCGCACCCGGGTGAACGACCCGATCTCCGGGCGGGTGCGCAATTTCAGCGATTATTTTCCCGACTGGTCGTGGGACATCGATCTGCGCCGCGATGCCGGCAAATTCGCTTATGGGGTCACAGTCTCGGACCGCGACCGCTTCTTCAATTTCCGCACCGACCAGATCGATGGTTATCCGAACCTCGGGCCGTATGGAAACGCGTTCGTCGAATATCGCCCGTCGGCACGCAGCAGCCTCAATCTGTCGGTCGAAAACTTGCTCGACACCGCCGGCGCGATCGATCGCAAATTCTATTCTCCCAACCGGACCAATCCCGTTCCCGACGTCCTCGAATACCGCTATCGCAACAGTCATCCACGGATCGAACTGACGTACAAATTGAGCTTCGGCGGCGGCGGGGTGGCGAAGTAAGCGATGCCGGGCTAAGGCGCGCCGACTTCATTCGATCCAAGGAATATGAGCCGTGGGTGAGCCCAAAATTCTGCCGTTCGACTGGCAGGATCCGTTCGATCTCGATCATCAGCTGACCGACGAGGAGCGGCTCGTCCGCGACACCGCCGAGGGCTATGCGCAGGACAAGCTCCTGCCCCGCGTCACCAGCGCGTATATGGACGAGCGCTTCGATCGCGAGATCATGACCGAAATGGGCGCGCTCGGGCTGCTCGGCGCGACCATCGATCCCGAATTTGGCGGCGCCGGCTTGGGCTATGTCAGCTACGGCCTGATCGGCCGCGCGGTCGAGCGCGTCGACAGCGGCTACCGCTCGGCGATGAGTGTCCAGAGCTCGCTCGTGATGCACCCGATCAATGCTTATGGCTCGGACGAGCAGCGCCGCAAATATTTGCCCAGGCTGGCGACCGGCGAATGGGTTGGCTGCTTCGGCCTGACCGAACCCGACGCCGGGTCCGACCCCGGCGGAATGCGTACGCGGGCGAAAAAGGTCCAGGGCGGCTACATCCTCAGCGGCACCAAGATGTGGATCACCAATTCACCGATCGCCGACGTGTTCGTGGTATGGGCCAAGTCCGACGCGCATGACGGCAAGATCCGCGGCTTCGTGCTCGACAAGTGCATGAAGGGGCTGTCCGCGCCCAAGATCGGTATGAAGCTGTCGCTGCGCGCCTCGATCACCGGCGAGATCGTGATGGACGGAGTCGAAGTCGGCGAGGACGCCTTGCTCCCCAACGTCGAGGGCTTGAAGGGCCCGTTCGGCTGCCTCAACCGCGCACGCTACGGCATCGCCTGGGGCACGATGGGCGCCGCCGAGGCGTGCTTTGCCGCCGCGCGCCAATATACGCTCGACCGCAAGCAGTTCGGCCGGCCTCTCGCCGCGACGCAATTGGTCCAGCTGAAGCTCGCCAATATGGCCACCGAAATCACCCTCGGGCTGCAGGCCGCGCTGCGCGTCGGGCGGCGGATGGAGGACGGCATTCTCGTCCCCGAGACGGTCAGCCTGATCAAGCGCAACAATTGCGGCAAGGCGCTCGATATCGCGCGGGTCGCGCGCGACATGCACGGCGGCAACGG
>JBDSTQ010000113.1:0-5140 GCA_039928195.1 Sphingomicrobium sp. | reverse complement strand
TCGTGAAAATCGGACGTGCTGAACAATGACAAAGTGGTGCGGTCGCCAAGTCCGGTGAGCCCGTAGACCTGGCCGCGAATGAGGCCGCCCCAGCGTCCGAGCGACTTCGACCCGCCGTTCTGGATATTGCTGTCGACAAAGAATGGCGTGCGCTGGACCGCGACGTCGCCGACGACTTCGCCGGGAACGGTGCCCGCGGGGCGCAGCGTCAAGCGCACGCTATAGCCCGGAATGTCGCTCGCCAGCAGCAGATAGCGCTCGGCGTCGAAGCGGTTGAACACCGGCCGTTTGGTCAGCTGGTTGAGGTAGCCGGCGATGATCGATTCGGCGCCCGTCGCGTCGCCACGCACGCGCACCTGAGTCAATTTGGCCATTAGCACAGTGAAGCGCACGGTGCCGTCCTCGATGCGCTGCTCGGGGACCTGGACCGCGGCGATATAGCCTGCTTCGCGCAAAATCGTCGCCGCGCGGTCGCGGACTTCGCACACCACCGAAATCGGCTGCTCGCGCCCGACCAGCGAGGCGTAAGCGGGTTTGAGATCGGCGGCGGTCAGCCCCTGGAGCCCGTCGAACTGGACATCGCGCAGAGTCAATTTGATGTTCTGGAAATCGGGGCCGTCGAGCGCACATGGCGCGCGTTCGATCCCGCCTTCGACTTCCAGTCGCGGACCGCGCGTTTGCTGCGGCGGGGTGAGCGGCCGGGTAATCTCCTCGCGCGTTGGCGGAAGCAATTGATCGGCGGATTGCGCGGCGAGCGGCGCGGAGGTCACGAACGCTGCTGAAATCAGCAGGCGTGCACCAAGGCGGCGCGAAACGCGCAAGGAATCTAGGACTGGCGAAACGCCAAATATCACCGCGGTGCCCCCCGCAATGTGTGGTTTTCGAGTCGCACTCGAAAGAATGTTCGAATTTAGAGCAGTTTAACGGGAACCACCAACAGTTTTTTAACGATTGTTAGATTTTTGGGCATGATTTGGGCGTCCCGCTACGGGAATTCCCCTACCGTGCAGTATGGAAAACTCGACCGACGCAACGGCAGGCATTCGGCAGCGTTGACCGGCAACATGTATCGTCCCAACCTCAGTCTGCGCGACAAAAGCGGCGCGATCGCCCTGGTGCTCGGCGTCCATGTGGCGTTGCTGCTGATGTTGCTCCAATTGTCGGGCAAGATCGACCTTGCCGATCCGCAAAGCGCGATGAAGATCTTCGATGTGCGCGAGCCGCCACCGCCCGAGCCGCCGCCGCCGCCACCGCCGATCCAGCAACAGCAGGCGCGGCCCAAGGAGAAAGAAGGCGGGTCGGCGCCCAAGAATATCAAGAGCGAGGCGACGCCCGTGGTCGCGCCCAAGCCGCGCATCGTCATCCCGCCGCTGCCGCAGATCGCGACCAGCGAAACCCCGCGTCAGGGCGCCGCGCCGACCCAGGGTGCATCCGACGTGCGTGGACCCGGGACGGGCGCGGGCGGGGTGGGCAATGGCACTGGCAGCGGCAGCGGTGGCAACGGTCCCGGCGGGGGTGGCGATGGGGGAATCGCTGTTCGCGCGCAGAAGCTCACCCCCAACCTGTCGCTGCGCGATTATCCGTCGCAATTGCGCCGCCGCTTTCCGCGCGGGGCCGGGGTGCTCGTGACCTTTACCGTGCTGACCAACGGCCGCCTCACCGATTGCCGGGTGTTCCAGTCGAGCGGCGACGTCGAGGTTGACAACATGACCTGCGCTCTGGTCACGAGCCGCTTCGTTTATCGGCCCGCATATAATGCGCGCGGCGAGCCCGTCGTGTCGAAGGCGGGATACCGGCAAGGGGATTGAGACAGACTATGATCGAAGCCGAATGGTGGGACTATGACGACGCCGACGAAATGGCCGCGGCGGTGGCCGGCGATGTCGGCTTCATCATCGACAGCGCGCTCGACGCGCGCGGCGAGGCGCTGATCGCGCTCCCCGGCGGCACTACCCCGTTGGCGGCGTTCATCAAGCTTGCGGCGGCCAAGCTCGACTGGAAGAAAGTCACGATCATTCCGACCGACGACCGGCTGGTTCCGCTGACTGACGAGAAATCGAACATCCGCGCCATCGCGCGGACCTTTTTGCCGACCGGCGCGCGGGTGTTTCCGATCACTGGCGATATCGCCGATTACGCGCTGGCCGGAAATTCGGCCAACGCCAAGCTGTCCGAACTCAAATTCCCGCTCGATCTGGCGTGGCTCGGCGTCGGCAGCGACGGGCACACCGCGTCGATCTTCGCCGGGCCCGACCTCGACGCGGCGTTGAACGCGCCCAACGGCCGCCACGCGGTCGGCGTGATGCCCGATCCGTTGCCCGCCGAGGCACCGGTCGCGCGCGTGACCTTGACCCGCTCGGCGCTGCTGTCCGCGCGGACGCTGCTGATTACCGTGCAAGGTGCGGAGAAACGCGAAATGCTCGAAGGCGCGATCGCCGACGGCCAATCGTCGAAGCTGCCCATCGGCCGCGTCCTCGCCGAGGCCGAGCAGCCGATCGACATCCATTGGTGCGCGTAAGCCATCCAAGCCCGCTCATCCTGAGTAGCCGCGCTTGCGGCGTATCGAAGGATCCTTCGATACGGGCCTTCCTTCGATACGGGCCTTCCTTCGATACGGGCCTTCGACAAGCTCAGTCCCTACTCAGGATGAGCGGGAAGGAGCGGCACGGCTCAAATCTCGTCGAGCGGTTTGCCCACGGTCTCCTTGAGCAGCACCAATGTGACCACCACCGAGAGCGCGGTGAAGGCGACCGCGTACCATAGCCCGGCGTAGATATTGCCGGTCAGCGCGACGATCGCGAAGCTGGTGACGGGCAAGAAGCCGCCGACCCAACCGGTGCCGAAATGATAGGGCAGCGACAGCGCGGTGTAGCGGATGCGGGTCGGGAACATCTCCACCAGCGCCGCCGCCTGCGGCCCGTAGAGCGCGGTCGCGGCGACGACGAACAGCAACAGCACCGCGATCAGCAACGGCATGTTGGCTTTCGCGGGGTCGGCGCCCTTGGGATAGCCTTCGGCCTGAAGCGCGGCGCTGATCGTCTCGCCGGTCTTGACCTTGAGCGCCTTCAAGTCCGCGCCCGGCAGCCCGTCGCCGCCGATCACTTCGACCGCCTGCGCGCCGGCGACGACGCGCGTCCGGCCGTCGGCGGCGGCGCGGGTGGCGTAGCTGATGCCCTTGGTCACCAGACTGCCCTTGGCGATATCGCACGCGCTGGTGAATTTGGCGGTTCCGGTGGGGTCGAACTGGCTGGTGCAGGTCTGGGGGTCGGTCTCGACCACGACCGGCGTCGCGCGCTGGGCGGCGACCAGCGCGGGGTTGGCCGCCTGCGCGATCCAGTGCGAACCCGGGAAATACAGCGCGAGCGCGAGCAGCATCCCGCCAAGCATCACCGGCTTGCGCCCGACGCGATCACTCAGCCAGCCAAAGAAGACATAGAGCGGCGCGCTGACGATGGTCATCACGATCAGCAACAGATCCTTGGTCGCTCCGGGAAGCCCGAGCGACTTTTCGAGGAACACCTGCAGATAGAAAAAGGTGAAATACCACACCGCCCCCTGCGCGCACATGATTGCGAAGAAAGCGGTGAGCACGCGCTTGAGGCTGTCGCGCGTGGCGAACGCCTCGCGCAGCGGCGCCTTGCTCGTCGCGCCTTCCTCGCGCAGCTTCGCGAAGTGCGGGCTTTCGCTCAATTTGGCGCGCATCCACACCGAAATCGCCAGCAGGATCGCCGAGGCGAGGAACGGGATGCGCCAGCCCCACGCATTGAACGCATCGTCGCCGAGCCGGGTGCGGGTGATGAAGATGATCAGCAGTGCGGCGAGCAGGCCGAACGACGCGGTCGACTGGATCCAGCCGGTCATCGCCCCGCGCCGGTCGTCGGGGGCATGTTCGGCGACATAGATCGCGGCGCCGCCATATTCGCCGCCAAGCGCGGTGCCCTGGCAAATCCGCAGGAAGACCAACAGCACCGGCGCCAGCGTCCCCGCCTGGGCATAGGTCGGCAGCAACCCGATGGCGAAGGTCGCGCCGCCCATCAGGCTGACCGTGGTGAGGAAGGTTGCCTTGCGCCCGACGCGGTCGCCCATCGCGCCGAACAGGATCGCGCCGAGCGGGCGAAACGCGAAGCCGACCGCGAACAACGCCAGCGCCGCGACCAGCGCCGCGGTCGGCTCGAGCCCAGCGAGAAACACCTTGGCGATGACCGGGGTCAGCGATCCGAAGATGAAGAAATCATACCATTCGAACGCGGTCCCCGCCGACGAAGCGACGATCACGCGCGTCATCGAGCGCGACTGTTGCGGTTGATCGTCAGCGGTCATCGGTCACCTTCCCTGGAACCGCGTGGGGATAGCAGCGCGCTCCGCTCAGTCCAGCTTGCGGATGGTCTCGGTCAATCGCGCGACGCGGACCCCGAATTTCTTGACGATGAGGACATTAAGGACGGTGCTTCCGTCGCTCTGCAGCGCGAGCTGCTGCTCGACGATGAGCCCGCTTTTCATCCGGTAGCGAATGTTGACGCGGGGTCCGGCGATCATGACGTCGACTGGCCCGACGGCGTCGGTCAGGGTGCCGGTGAAGCGGTTGGCGGAAACCGGTTGCATCACCCAGCGGCGCTGGCGTTTCGGCTTGGCGCCTTCGCGGATGGTCTGGTCGAGGATCAGCCCGCCATGCCCGTCGGGCCGGCCGACGCTATCGACGGAAACATGGACGTCGCTGCTCATGATCTTGTGCAGGCTCGCCTCGCCGTGACTGCGGCCGGTGAAGAAACTGATCGGATCGAGTGTCGCCCGCGGGTCGGCTGGAAGGTCGGACGCATCCGCGCATCCGGCCAGGCTCACCGCGGCGAGGAACAGTGCCAGCTTCATTGCCGGCCCGCGATCAGGGCATCGACCACGCCGGGGTCGGCGAGCGTCGAGATATCTCCCAGCGCACCGGTGTCGCCCTCGGCAATCTTGCGCAGGATGCGGCGCATGATCTTGCCCGAGCGGGTTTTGGGCAGCGCCGGGGTGAAGTGGATTTTGTCGGGCGCGGCGAGCGCGCCAATGTCCTTGCGCACTTCCTGGTTCAATTCCTTGCGCAGCGCGTCGTCGCCGTCCTCGCCGGCATTGAGCGTGACGAAGGCGTAGATCGCCTGCCCTT
>JBDSTQ010000112.1:0-3502 GCA_039928195.1 Sphingomicrobium sp. | reverse complement strand
ATCCGCACCGATTTCATTCTGTCGGCGGAAATCATGGCGATCGCTCTGGCCAGCCTCGGCGAGCGCTCCATGGCGATTACCGCCGCGGCGCTGGTCGCGGTCGCCTTCGCCATCACCGCGGGCGTCTATGGCGTGGTCGCGCTGATCGTGAAGCTCGACGACATCGGCCTCCACCTCGCCGAGCGCCGCAACGCGCCCGCGCGCAAGCTCGGCGACGCGCTCGTCCATCTCGTACCCAAATTGCTCGTCGGCCTGTCGGGGATCGGTACCGCGGCGATGCTGTGGGTTGGCGGCGGCATCCTCCTCCACGGTCTCGAAGTGCTCCATCTCGGCGAAGCGATCCCGCACGCGTTGCACGCCTGGTCGGCCGCCGCCGGCCAGGCCAGCGGTGCCATCGGCCCAATCGTCGAATGGCTGCTCTACGCGCTCGGCTCGGCGGTTGCCGGCCTCGTCGTCGGAATTCCGCTAACGCTGATCGTCCGCCGCTTGGTCAAACATCCCGAGGAACTGATCGTCGATTAATCGAAATGGAGCCGGCGATATTTGCCGCGGAAATATAGTAACGGGTCGAGCGCGGCGTCGAAGCTCGCCTTGACCACGCGCCCGACCAAAATGTGATGGTCGCCGCCGTCATACACCGCGAAGCGCTCGCACTCGAACACCCCCAGCGAATCCTCGAGGATCGGCGCGCCTGCCTCGCCGCACGCCCACGGCGTCGCGCCGAAGCGGTCCTGGTCGCGCGTCGAAAAACGGATCGATGCCGGTTGCTGCCCGGTCTGCAAGATGTTGATCGCGAAGTTCGCCGCCTCGCTCAGCGGTGCCGCGCTCGCCGCTTCCTTGGCGACGCACACCAATAGCAATGGCGGGTCGAGCGAGACCGAGGTGAAACTGTTGACGGTCAGCCCGGCGGGCTCGCCCGCCGCGTTGAGGCACGTCACCACCGTTACCCCGGTCGCGAAACAGCCGAGCGCGTCGCGCAAGGTGCGCGGGTCGTGCCCGCTGCGATATTCGAGGCGTGTCGGCTGGTCGGCCATGACGGGCGTATAGCGGACACCGCATTTTCGTCACCCTGAACTTGTTTCAGGGTCCACCCAACCACGCGCACGACAGCCGCCAGGTGGATGCTGAAACAAGTTCAGCATGACGGCTCTGTAAATGCCAGCAACCCCTCCGCCGTCAGCGCCATCACCTCGGCGATCGTCGCGTTGAGCGAGCGCGACACCAGATAGCGCGGCTGGAACGCGTCATGCTTGTACGCCGTCGCCACTGCGCGCTCGACCGAGAAGGGCAGCCGCTCGACCGCTTCATTCTCCAGACTGAAATGCGCTTCGCCGAAGCTCGATGCGAGCCCCGCGCCGAGGATCTTCAGATGCGCACCCTCGCGCGCCAGCGCGAATTCCACGCAATGCCAGTATAGCCGCGCCGCGCGCTCGCCTTTCCCGGCCGCGATCGCCGCCGATCCAAGCTCCCCGACATGCTGCGTCATCGCCGCAAAATCATGGTGCGCGAGCATCGGGATATGCCCGAACAGATCGTGGAAACAGTCGGGCTCCTCGAGATAATCGAGTTCGGCGCGGGTGCGGATGAAATTGCCCACCGGGAACACGCGTGTCGCCAGCATCGCGAAGAACATCGCGTCGGGGACCAGCCCGGTCACCGCGACCGTTTGCCAGCCCGTGCGCGGGGTCAGGATCGCGTTCAATTCCTCAAGGTCGGGAACGCCGGGGTGCGCCAGCCGCAACAAATCGAGCCCGTCGAGGAACGGCGTCACCACCCGCGTGCCGAGCAGATCGACCTGGCGCGCGAACAGCAAATCCCACACCGCGTGATCGTCCGCAGTGAACGCCTCCCATTGCTGTGGCACGACATAGTCCTGCCAGCTTGCCGGTTCGGCGGTGGTTGCAATCGCCTTGTGAAGCATCGGTCGGTCCTTATCCAAAACAACAAAAAACCCGCCGAGCGGAGGCTGGGCGGGTCGGAGGCGGGAAGTCTGTTCGCGATGCGCGCGTCAGCTCGTCCCAACCCCGGCGGGATAATAATAAGCGGAGCGGGCGGCGTGGCGGGTCATGGTCGAATGCTATCGCATCGCCGGGCTGAACGCTAGCTGTCCCCGCCGCACGACTTCGCGCATGATGAGTGGGTGTAGTCCCAAGGAGACCCAATCGATGGCGATGTCGCGTGAATGTCCGAAATGCCAGGGTTCGATGGTCGAAGGATTGATCATCGACATCGGTTACGGCACCAGGGCCGCCAGCAGCTGGCTCGAGGGGCCGCCCGAAAAGAGCATTTGGACTGGCCTCAAGATCAGGGGCCGCAAACAGCTTGAGATCAAGTCGATGCGCTGCAGCCGTTGTGGCTTCCTCGAAAATTACGCGCCCGACTGAGCGGCCAGCGCATTGATCGCTTCGGCCAGTGCGGCATCGCGCTCGGTCACGCCGCCGGCGTCATGGCTGGTCAGGCGGAAATCGACGCGGTTCCAGACATTGGTGAACTCGGGGTGATGGTCGGCCTTTTCCGCATACAGCGCGACTCGCGTCAGAAACGCGAACGCCTCGGAAAAATTCTTGAACTTGAATGTCCGCAGCAACGCCTTGCCGCCGTCCTCGAAGCCCCAGCCCGCCGGTGCGTCCATTCACTTTCTCCTGTCCTACAAGCGCCTGTTTCGCCTAACCGTCGCTCAATGACCACCATCCTTACGTCGCGCGCATTTCCCCTCCCCGCGTACGCGCGCGCACATGGCGCTGCCAACTTTGCCAACTTCCGCGGCCCGCTTGAAATCGGCGCGGGGCAAGCGCAGTTGGGCGCCAAAGGAGACTGACATGGCCACGCAAGTTGCCGAGAAATCGCCCCTGGGCCTCGAAAATCCGATGGGCACCGACGGCTTCGAGTTCGTCGAATATACTGCTCCGGACATCGAGCTGCTGCGGTCATTGTTCACCAAAATGGGCTTCCCCGAAGTCGCGCGGCACAAAAGTAAGAACGTCACTCTTCACCGCCAGGGCGATTGCAATTTCATCATCAACGCCGAGCCCGGCAGCTATGCCGACGACTATGCCAAGGCGCATGGGCCAAGCGCCTGCGCGATGGCGTTCCGGGTCAAGGACGCGGCCTCGGCGCATGCCCGCGCGCTCAAGCTCGGCGCGACCGATATTCAGGTCGCGGTCGGCGACGGGGAACTCGCCATTCCGGCGATCGAAGGCATCGGCGGATCGCGCTTATTCTTCGTCGACAAATATCATGACGGCGATTCGATCTACGACGTCGACTTTGACTTCCATCCCGACTGGCGCGAGCGGATGGGCGCGGCGGATTCGAAGCTCACCTACATCGACCATCTCACGCACAATGTGCAGCGCGGCAACATGGCGACGTGGGCTGACTTCTATGAAAAACTCTTCAACTTCCGCCAGATCCGCTATTTCGACATCGAGGGCAAAGTCACCGGCCTGTTCTCCAAGGCGATGACCAGCCCGTGCGGCAAAATCCGCATCCCCTTGAACGA
>JBDSTQ010000111.1:0-2883 GCA_039928195.1 Sphingomicrobium sp. | reverse complement strand
CCGCGCCGCTCGCCGACGGCCCCGCGTCGGGGTTGGGCCAGCCGTCGCGCGGGGCCACCAGCCGCAGCTCGGTCAGCCCGAAATTGAGCATCGCGCGGGCGGCCTTGCCGATGTTCTGGCCGAGTTGGGGGCGGACGAGGACGATGATTGGTGCTTGATTGTCTCGCGCGGGATCGTCCTTCGATACGCGGCCTTCGGCTACGCTCAGTCCGCTACTCAGGATGAGCGGTTGTGAGGGATCCGTAACCCTCTCATCCTGAGTAGCCGCTGAGCCTGTCGAAGCGTCGTCCCGAAGGACAGGAGTGCGCATCGTTAGTAGATGGATCGCGTCCCAATCCCCAGCAATCAGCGCCTCCTTCTTCGCCCGGCTCCACCCCTTGATTTGGCGCTCCGCCGCGAACGCCGTGTCGCGGTCGGCAAACTCTTGCGACCACACAAGCGCCACCGACAGATGTTTGCTCGGATAGCCGCCCAGCGCACCGCTCCGGTGGGCCGCAATCCGCGTTTCGAGATTGTCGGTGTGTCCGGCATAATAAGCGCCGTTCCCACACCGAAGCATGTACGCCCAGAAGCTCACAGCAATTTGTCGTGGTCCGGGGGCGTTGCTTCTTTCTCCACGCGTTCGGCGATTTCGGCGAAGTCGCCGGGGTCGGTGAAGTCTTTGTAGATGCTGGCAAAACGGATGTAGGCAACGTGGTCGATCGCCTTTAAACCGGCCATCACCGCTTCGCCGATTTCGGCTGTGCGCACCTCGTCGCCGCGGGTCTCGAGCTGGCGCTGGACGCCGGAGATCAAGCGGTCGATCTTGTCCGGCGCGACTTCGCGCTTGCGCGTCGCGTGGCCGATCGCGCGCTCCAGTTTGGCGCGGTCGAAGGGCTCGCGCTTGCCGTCCTTTTTGAGCACGGTGAGATCGCGCAGTTGCACCCGCTCGAAGGTCGTGAAGCGCGCGCCGCACCCTTCGCACTGACGCCGACGGCGAATCGCCGCACCGTCCTCCGACGGGCGGCTGTCCTTCACCTGACTGTCCTCATGCGCGCAGAACGGACAGCGCATTCAGATAGACCGCATTTTGAACGGTGCTTCGATACGAGCCCTCGGCTTCGCTCGGTCTTTACTCAGCATGAGCGGTTGTGGGATCATTGGTAGATCGGGAAGCGGCCGCACAGCTCGCGGACGCGGCTGTTCACATCCTTTTCAACCGTCGCATTGCCCTCCGCGCCGTTGGCAGCGAGCCCATCCAGAACGTCGGCGACCATGTCGGCGATATCGCGGAACTCGGCCTCGGCGAAGCCGCGCGTGGTCCCGGCGGGTGATCCGACGCGGATCCCGCTGGTCTGCATCGGCGGCAGCGGATCGAACGGAACGCCATTCTTGTTGCAGGTGATCCCGGCGCGCTCGAGGCTTTCGTCGGCATCCTTGCCGGTCAGCTTCAGTGGCCGCAAATCGACCAAAGCGAGATGGGTGTCGGTGCCGCCCGCAACGAGGTCGGCGCCGCGTTCCTTCAAGCGGCCGGCGAGCATCCGCGCGTTGGCGATGACCGCCTTGGCGTAGGTCTTGAACTCGGGCTGGAGCGCTTCGCCGAAGGCCACTGCCTTGGCCGCGATGACATGCATCAAAGGACCGCCTTGAAGCCCCGGGAACACCGCCGAATTGATCTTCTTGGCGATCGCTTCGTCGTCGGTCAGGACCATGCCGCCGCGCGGGCCGCGCAGCGTCTTGTGCGTGGTGGTGGTCACGACATGCGCATGGCCGAAGGGGGAGGGGTGCTCGCCCGCGGCGACCAGCCCGGCGAAATGCGCCATGTCCACGAACAGGATTGCCCCGACCTCATCGCAGATCGCGCGGAAGCGGGCGAAATCGAGGTGGCGTGGATAGGCCGAACCGCCGGCGATGATCATCTTCGGGTGATGCTCGCTGGCGAGCCGCTCGACCTCGTCGAAGTCGACCAGGTCGTCGTCCTTGCGCACGCCGTACTGGACCGCGTCGAACCATTTGCCCGACTGCGCGGGGGGCGCGCCGTGGGTGAGATGCCCGCCGGCGGCGAGGCTCATCCCCATGATCGTGTCGCCGGGCTTCAACAGCGCCATCATCACCGCGCCATTGGCCTGCGCGCCCGAATGCGGCTGGACGTTGGCGAAGCCGCAGCCGAACAAAGTCTTCGCGCGCTCGATCGCCAGCGTCTCGACGGCGTCGGACGGCGCGCAGCCCTGGTAGTAACGGCGGCCGGGATAGCCTTCGGCATATTTGTTGGTGAGCACCGAGCCCTGCGCCTCGAGCACCGCGCGGCTGACGATATTTTCGGACGCTATGAGCTCGATCTGGGTCTGTTCGCGGTGGAGCTCGTCTTGAATCGCGCTTTCGACCGCGGGGTCGATTTCCGACAGGCCGCTGGTGAAAAAACCGTGGGGCACGCGATAATTGTGCTCGCGGTCGAGCTCGCGATCGATTTCGGTGGCACTGGCCATTAGTCGCTGTCCTGCAAAAGATGGGAAAGCTGATCGACGCGGTGCTGGTGGCGGCCACCGGCGAAATCGGCGCCGAGAAAGGCGGAAACGCACGCCCGCGCCATGTCGGGCCCGGTCAGGCGGGCGCCAAGCGCGAGGACGTTGGCGTCATTGTGGGTCCGAGCGAGCGTCGCCGACAAGGGCTCGCCGACATGCGCGCAGCGGCACGCCGCGAAGCGGTTGATGGCCACCGCGATGCCGATGCCCGAGCCGCACACCGCGATCCCGCGCTCCGCCTCGCCGGCGGCGATGGCGCGCGCGAGCTTGGCCCCGAACAGCGGGTAGTCGACGCTTTCGGCACTATTGGTGCCAAGGTCGAGGATGGCGTGGCCCTGCTCGCGCAGCCAGGCTCCGAGATTGTCCTTGAGTTCAAAGCCGG
>JBDSTQ010000110.1:0-7053 GCA_039928195.1 Sphingomicrobium sp. | reverse complement strand
ATACAGCATCGGCGCCTCGTCGCGCTCGCCCTCGCCGATCACCACTGTGCCATCCATCTCGAGCTCGTTGAGCGCGGCGCGCATCGCTTCGACGGCGGCGGCGTCGGCGGCCGTCTCGTCGCCGCGCCCGATCCATTTCGATGCGGCGACCGCGGCCGCCTCGGTCACGCGGACCATTTCGAGGACGAGAACGCGATCGAGCGTCGAGGAAGCGGGGGTTTCAGCGCGGTTCATGGATTCTCTCGGGAGGCGGGAAGCCGCGGCGATAGTCGGGCTAGTCGCGGTCGTCCACCCGATGCTGGAGCAGTTCCGAGCGCACTCGCACCGCGCGCGCGCCGATCCGGGTTTCGAACAGGAACACCGCAAAGCCGGCGCCAATCGCCGCCATCGACGCGATGAACAGCAACGCGATCGCGGTGCCGAAGTGGAGCCGGCTGAGCGTCGCCGCGAACAGCAAGGCGACAACCAGGCACGTCAGTAACGCCGACAGCACCGACAAAGCGGTCGCCCAACTGACCAGGCTCATGCGCCGGTCAAGCACTTCGAGTTCGCCGATCCAGCGGTCGTGCTCCTCGCCGCGGCTGGCGAGCAGCAGAGGCTCGATCTCGCGGCTGCGGTCGACGATCCGCGACAGGCGCGACGCACAGACGTTGAGAAATGCGCCAATGCCCGACAGCAGGAACACCGGCGCGAGTGCGAGGCGGACAATCTCGGCCACCGTCGTGACCGAAATATCGGGCGCGGTTTCGAACATTTTTACGCGAGGTTGCGCTGGCAGCTTGCAACTTCGAGCAGCAGGCTGCCGGTGACCACGAAGCTCGCCGCGAGCACCCACGAGAAAGCGGCGACGATATGCTCGGTCGGGCCGAAGATGTTCATCACCAAAGCCGAAATCGACAGGCCGAACAGCAACAGCACGGCAAGCACGAAGTCCATTCCCGCGGAGATCGTCATCCACAATCGGACCGAGGCATCGGAGCGGCGGCTGGCGATGATCAGAATGACGCTGCGCAGCACCAGCCAGGCGATGATCAGCGTCACCGTCGGCGCGAAATGCACGCTTGGGTAGATCAGGAACAACAGCCCGGCGAGCGCGGTCACTCCGCCCGCCGCCATCGCATAATGCTTGACCTCGCCGCGCATCGAGCCGGCGAACATCTCGAAAATTCCGGCCGCGAGGAGCAATCCGCCGATCACCGCCGAGCCCGCCAGGCGGTCGGCCGCTGGCAGCAGCAAGGCGCCGGCACTGAGCAGGATGATCGCGATGCCGGCGGCATAGATCAACGTCGCACGCTTGCCGGGCGACATCGAATGATCCGCGTGTGACGCCACTTACAGCCTCGCTTTCCTAGGTCGCTAGATAGGCGCTGGCGAGGAGCGGCTCAAGCGGCGGGCGCGATCACGCGCAAAGCCTGCTTGCGGATGCGGTAATCGAGCGGCGGTTGAAGATGCAGCGTTTCGCCATCGACCGCGACCGCGAGGTGCGAGCGATGACTGTCGACCCGCAACCGGCCTTCGGTGGCGAGCCGGATCATGTCGTCGCGGTGGGCGCGGCCGACCATCGCGCGCAGAACCGCGGCGAGGAAACCTGCACGATTGGGCTTGCGCAGCACGAGCACGCACAAAGTGCCGTCGTCGAGCGAGGCGCGCTTGCCCGCGGCGGGAAGCGCGACTTCATCATCATTGTTGCCGACGAACAGCAGAGGCGTGTCGACCTCCGCTTGTCCCTCGTCGGCCTTGAGCAGCAGCCGTTGGTGGCGGAAGCGCAGCAGCGTTCGCACCGAGGCGACGAGCAAAGCCAGCCGCTTTGAGCGGCCGAGGCGCTTCTGCTGCCCTTCGCGGTCGAGCACCATCAATGGATAGAGGCCGATCGCGCTATTGTTGACGAACACCCGACCGTTCAATTCACCGACGTCGATGCAGCGCTGGTGACCCGCGGCGAGCACTGCAGCTGCCTCGGCGAGGTCGAACGGGATCCCAAGATCGCGCGCGAGATGGTTAAGCGTGCCGAGCGGCAGAATGCCCATCGCGGTGTCGCTCCCGGCGAGTGCTCCGGCGACCGCGCTCATCGTGCCGTCGCCCCCGGCGGCGACGACAATCGGCGCGCCCGCCTTGACCAGTTTGGCGGCTTGTTCGGCGCAGTCGGCGCCGTGGGTGATGACGATCCTGGCCTTTACGCCGGCGGTCTTGAGCGCTGCGGTGACGCGCGTGGACGCATCTTCGCCCGCACTCCCGCCGCCCTGATTAATCAGTACCGTGAGCGGCTTGGCGGGCTTAGCCATTGGGGACCGCGCCAAGCTCACGGCGCGGGTCCTGGATGTAGCCGGTGCGGCGCACGGCGCCGAGGAACATGTCGCCGATCAGCCGCGCGACCGGCCCGACCGGGCGGCGGATCTGCATCAGCAGGACGACTCGATTGCGGTCGGTGTTGTTCCACACCTGATGCGGGTAGGTGTCGTCGAGCAGGAGCAATTTGCCCTCCTGCCAGCCGCGCATTTCACCGCCGACCTCGATGCGGCAATCGCCGGCGGGGACATCGAGCGCGAAATGGCCGTTGATCAGCGCTTTGCTGACGCCCTTGTGGAGCGGGACATAGGTGCCCGGCTCCATGATCGAGAACATCGCCAGCACCAGTCCCGGCACCTGATCGATCAGCGCCGCGGACTTGGGGCACAGCTCGCGGTTGCGCGCGACATGATAGCCATAGGCTTCGAACACGAAGCTTTTCCACTTGCCGTCCTTGGCGACGCGGTGATGATCGGGCGAAACCTTTGCCAGTGGCAATATTTCGCCGCCACGCTCGCCCAGGGCATCGAGCTCGGCGCGCATGTCGGCCCAGCCGGCCTCGAGCGCGGCGCTCCACGGAAACAGAGCGGGGTCGATGAACGGTGTCGTGGGGACCTTCGACGAGCGCGCGATCATCCGGTTGAACGGTCCCCGCAGACGCTTGCCGAGTTTGATCACTCGTCCGCGTTTGGGTTTTGCTCCGTCGATCACGCCCGTCTTCCTCCGCCGAAAGCTGGCCGCTAGCCGATCGGCCGGCCATTCGCGAGCTTCAACGCGCGATTGGCGAGAAAGCGCCTTGGCGGGTTTGGACTATTCCGCGGCGAGGTGAGCGAGCAGCGCCTGCTCAAAGTCGTCGACGGCGTGATCGGCGGCGACCTTGGCATCGACCCAGTTGCGTTCGTCGGGAGTGAACCCGCCGGCGCCGGGCGCGAGCGGCGGGGCGGCGGGTTCCTCGAGCGCATCGCGAATCCGCGACGGGTGGAGCGCGGCGCTGATCATCTGCGTGACGAAGCGGCCGACCTGGACGCGGTGGTCGCTCATGAAGCGGTCGAGCCGAACCGCGGTCGCGCGATCAAGCTCGGGCTGCGCGGCGTCGGTGATCAGATGATTGGCAAGCGCCTGGACGAACAATGTCTTCCATTCGGGCGCATTGGCCTTGCCCAGCGACGCGTCCTTGATCCGCAGCAGAGCTTCGGCCTCGGCGCGCGAAATCCGCGCGGGGGCGTCGCCCCCGGCCGAGAACAGCATTCGGCGAAGCAACTTGCATTCGGCGGCGTTGACGCAGCCTGGGTCGAGCGCGGCGCCGCTGCGGGTCGGCCCCGCGCCGGTCAGCACGGCTTGCTCGATTTGCGCGATGCCATAGCTGCGCAACTTGTCGGGAACGCGCTCGGCGCGCTCGAACAGATGGACCAAAGCCTCGAGCTCATGCGCGCTGTCGAGCCGCCCGTCGGCGTCGAGCCGCGCGATCAGCCAGTCGGCATCGGCATCGGTGACATAGCCTTTGGGGTCGCCGCGCTGGATCAGATATTCGGTCACCGCCTCGACGAAGAAGTCGGTCCAGCCGGTGTCGCCCGGGTTGGCCGCGGCGCTTTCGGCGAACAGGCGCTCGGCCTCGTCGGGCGTGATCATGCCGTCGGCCCAGAACTTGCGGCGAAGATCGCTGATGTCGGTCATACAGGCAGCTCCGTGACTAAGTATCGCCCGACGCCTTAGCCCGAAGCCGTCAACATCCGGTTACTCGAGGGTTTAGCCTTCCTTGCCGGTGCATTCACCGATGCGCCGGGCATCGACGCGCATTTTCATCGCCATTGCGCCTTCGGCACCCTTGGCCGCGACATCGACCTTGTTCGCCATGCGCATCTGATACGCGTCGGGCGAGTAAGTGCCGGACATCTCCATCACCTGGCTCGCATTCTTGTCGCCGCAGCGCATGACCGCATCCATCTTGCCACCGCCCATGTTGAAGCGATCGTAGCGGCACGACTTGTTCTGCCCGGCGAAGAGATCTTCCTTGGGCTTTTTGACGTCCTCGGCGGTGAGGCAATGGCGCGAGGCGTTCATCTGGCGCTCGGCCATCATCGATTTCATCTTGCCCGCCATTTCAGCCGGCATTCCAGGCACGTCGAGCTGCTCGATCGTGACCTTGGATTCCCATAGCCCGGGGCGGACGAAGCTTTCCCCCGCGCCCGCCTTGCGGACCTTTTCGGCGACTTCGGCGACGCTGGCGTTGGTCGCGCTGACTTGCGGCTCGCGGTTGCACGCCGCGAGTGCCACGATGGCGACGATTGTCATGGCCGTGCGCTGCATCATCATTCTCCCCCGTTGACGACGCGCCTTATGCGCAGATTTCGCGGCACATGTCAGGCCAGCTGATCGAGCAGGCGATCGAAATCGGCGCGCTGATTGTAGAGATGCGGGGTGATCCGCATGCGCTTGCCGCGCAGGCTGACGTGGACATTGGCGGCGGCGAGGCGCGCTTCGATGCCGTCGGGCAATCCGCCGGGAAAGCCGACCGAGAGAAAATGCGGCGCGCGGTTGCGGGCGGCGACGATGCCGCGCTCCGCCAGCCGCGTCTCAAGTTCGCCGGTCATCGTGCCGAGCGTCGCGGAAATATCCTCGACGCCCCAGGCGAGCAACTGGCGCAGGGCGGCGATGGCCACGGGCAAAGTCGCAAAATTGGCATGCTCGCCCATGTCGAAGCGCCGCGCGCCGGGCGCGAACGCCTCCTCATAAGCGAGCAGCCCGCGGAAATTCTCGGCGTTGCGGCGGGTGATCCACGCTTGTTCGAGCGGCGCGGCCTGCTGCCAGCGCGGCGCCGCGTAGAGGAATGCCACCGCATACGGGCCGAGCAGCCATTTGTACGCGGCGGCGACGAGGAAATCGGGATTGACGCCGGCGAGGTCGAGCGGCAGCGCACCGGCCGACTGGGTGGTGTCGAGGATCAGCACCGCGCCGGTTTCGCGGCAGCGCCGGCCGATCGCGACGAGATCGAACATGGTTCCGTGGATCCAGTGCGTGTGCGGCAGCGAGACGAGCGCGGTGCGGTCGTCGATCGCGGCGATGACCGCGGTGCTCCAGTTCGCGTTGGCGGGTTCTCCGACAGTTACGAGCTCGGCTCCCGAACGGCGGGCAAGCGCGCGCATCGCGAGGATACCCGAAGGGAAATCGTCGGCGATGGTGATGATGCGCTGATCCGGCGCGACCGGGATCGCCTGGGTGATCAGCGCCATCGCGTAGCTGACCGAGGGGATCAAAGCGATGTCGTCGGCGGGCGCGCCGATGAGCTGCCCAAACAGCCCGCGCGCCACCTCGGACTGGTCGAAGAAATGCTCGGCGCGAATATCCCATGGGCGGCCCTTGCGCCGCGTTCCGGCGATGCCCGCCTTGACCGCGCTTAGCGGCAACGGGCCCATTTTCGCGCAGTCGAGATAAGCGACCTCCGCCGGCATATCGAACAGCTCGCGCTGGCACGGGATCAACGACATCGGCGCTCCTCGAAAAACCGTGCGTCAGGCGCTAGCGCGAGGCCGCGCGGATGACCATATGAGCGGCGATGGCCATCCAGATCCGCACGTCGCTCGCCGAGCCCGAAACCGGCGCGGCCTTCGTCCCCCACAAACCGGCGCGGCCCGACAAGGCCGAGGGCGGACGCAAGTTCGTGCTGGCGTCGGATTACGAGCCCGCGGGCGACCAGCCGACCGCGATCAAGGAATTGACCGAAGCGGCGCTTGGCGGCGAGCAGAGCCAGGTGCTGCTCGGCGTTACCGGATCGGGCAAGACTTTCACCATGGCCAAGGTGATCGAGACGCTTCAGCGCCCGGCGCTGGTGATGGCTCCGAACAAGATCCTCGCGGCGCAATTGTATGGCGAGTTCAAGCGGCTGTTTCCCGACAATGCAGTCGAGTTTTTCGTCAGTTATTACGATTATTATCAGCCCGAGGCGTATGTCCCGCGCAGCGACACCTACATCGAGAAGGAAAGCTCGGTGAACGAGGCGATCGACCGCATGCGGCACAGCGCGACGCGCTCGCTGCTCGAGCGCGACGACGTGATCATCGTCGCCTCGGTCAGCTGCCTTTACGGCATCGGTTCGGTCGAGACCTATTCGGCGATGACCTTCAGCCTCAAGAAAGGCGGGAGGAGGACCAGCGCGAGATCATCCGCAAGCTCGTCGCGCTTCAATATAAGCGCAACGACCAGGGCTTTTCGCGCGGCAATTTCCGCGTCAAGGGCGACAATCTGGAGATCTTCCCGTCGCATTATGAGGACACCGCGTGGCGCGTCAGTTTCTTTGGCGACGAAATCGAGGAGATTGTCGAGTTCGACCCGCTCACGGGCAAAAAGGTGGCGAGCCTCGACAGTATTAAAGTCTATGCCAATTCGCATTATGTGACGCCGGGCCCGACGCTCAAGCAGGCGATGGAAGCGATCCGTCATGAGCTCGCCGAGCGCTTGAAGGAGTTGGAAGCCGAAGGCCGGCTGCTCGAGCTTCAGCGGCTCGAGCAACGGACCAATTTCGACCTCGAGATGATCGCCGCCACCGGCAGCTGTGCGGGGATCGAGAATTACAGCCGCTTCCTCACCGGCCGCCTGCCCGGCGAGCCGCCGCCGACGTTGTACGAATATCTCCCCGACAATGCTTTGCTGTTCATCGACGAAAGCCACCAGACGGTGCCGCAGATCGGCGCGATGGCGCGCGGCGATCACCGGCGCAAAATCACCCTCGCCGAATATGGATTTCGCTTGCCGAGCTGCATCGACAATCGT
>JBDSTQ010000109.1:0-2503 GCA_039928195.1 Sphingomicrobium sp. | reverse complement strand
TAGAGGCCGAAAAGGCGCTCGCCGAGTGGCGCTTTCTACCGGTGCGCGAACGCCTGTCGTATGCGCTGGTGAAGGGCCTCGACGCACATATCGTCGACGATACCGAGGAAGCACGCCTTGTCGCGGTGCGCCCGATCGACGTTATCGAAGGCCCACTGATGGACGGCATGAACGTCGTCGGCGACCTGTTCGGATCGGGCAAAATGTTCTTGCCGCAAGTCGTCAAATCGGCCCGCGTGATGAAAAAGGCCGTCGCGCATCTGCTGCCCTATATCGAGGCGGAGAAGGACGAGGGCGCCAAGGGCAAGGGCCGCATCGTGATGGCCACGGTCAAGGGCGACGTCCACGACATTGGCAAGAACATCGTCGGGGTCGTGCTCCAGTGCAACGGCTATGAAGTGATCGACCTTGGCGTGATGACCCCGTGGACCAGGATCCTCGAGACCGCCAACGACAATGGAGCCGACATGATCGGCCTCAGTGGCCTGATCACGCCATCGCTCGACGAGATGGTCACCGTCGCGGGCGAGATGGAGCGCGCCGGGATGGTCATGCCGCTTCTCATTGGCGGCGCGACCACCAGCCGCGCCCACACCGCCTTGCGCATCGCGCCGGTTTATTCGGGTCCGGTGATCCACGTGCTCGACGCCAGCCGCGCGGTCGGGGTCGCGTCGGCACTGGTCAGCGACGGGCCGCAAAAGGCCGAGCTGATCACCACCACCGCCGCTGATTACGAAGCGTTGCGGATTGCCCGCTCGAGCCGCGCCGCGCACGACCTCGCTTCGATCACCGAAGCCCGCGCCAACAGCTTTCCATTCGACCCCGATGGCAAGGGGCCGCAGCCATTGAAGCCCGGTCTCCACCAGTTCGGCGAATGGCCGTTGCGCGACTTGAAGGCGCACATCGACTGGACGCCGTTCTTCCGCGCGTGGGAATTGGCGGGCAATTATCCGGCCATCCTGACCGACCCGGTGGTCGGCGAAAGCGCCACCGCCTTGTTCGCCGACGCGCAGGAGATGCTCGACAAGATCATCAGCGGCCACTGGCTCAAGCCAACCGGCGTGGTGGGTTTGTGGAAAGCCCTCCGGGACGGGGATGATGTCGTCGCGCTTTCGGGTAATTCTGAAGTCCGCCTCCCGTTCCTTCGCCAGCAGGTCAAGAAACGCGCCGCGCGCGCCAATATGTGCCTCGCCGACTTCATCGATCCGGCCGGCGACGACTGGATCGGCGGATTCGCGGTCGGGATCCACGGCATCGAGCCGCATCTCGAGCGGTTCCGCGCCGCGACCGACGATTATTCGGATATCCTGCTCAAAGCGCTCGCCGACCGCCTTGCCGAAGCCTTCGCTGAGCGCCTCCACCAACACGTCCGCGAAAGCCTGTGGGGCTACGCCGGGACGGAGGCGATGGCCAACGTCGATTTGATCCGCGAAACCTACACCGGCATCCGCCCCGCGCCGGGCTATCCGGCCTGTCCCGATCACAGCCTCAAGCCAATGCTGTTCGACCTGCTTGGCGGCGATCCTGCGGGCGTCACCCTGACCGAGAATTTCGCAATGCTCCCGGCCTCGGCGGTGTCAGGCTTCTACTTCGGCCACCGCGACAGCCAATATTTCGGAGTCGCCAAGATCGGCCAGGACCAGCTCGAAGATTATGCCGAACGGCGCGGCGTCGATGTCGAGACCGCGGTTCGCTGGCTTAGGCCCAATCTTGAATAAACCGTCGCCAGATTCGGCATCGTCGATAAAATGTATCCGATAACGAGTTTGAATCGAAGCTAAGGGATGCACATGTTGCGCTTCATCCTTCTCGCGATCGCGACAATGTTCGCCGTCCCCCTCGCCGCGCAATCGCTGCCGCCGCGCGGGCAGACTGCGATTGTCCCCGAACTGGTCGTCGAAAACCGCGCCGTGCCGGGCGGCGAGGCCGACCTGGCGATCCTGATGCGCACCACGCCGGGCTGGCATGGTTACTGGCTCAATCCCGGCGATGCTGGCCTGCCGATGACCGTCAAGTGGACGCTCCCGCCGGGCTGGTCGGTCGGCCCGATGCGCTATCCGGTGCCAGGCAAATTGCTCGTCGCGGACATTCCCAACTACGTCTACGAAAAGGATTATGCCGTCCTGGTGCGGCTCAAGGCGCCGCCCGGAACCACCGGCTCGCACCGCATTTCGGCCAAGATGAACTGGCTCGCCTGCACCGACGAGATTTGCGTTCCGGAAAAGGGCGAGGTTTCGCTCAGCGTGCCCACCGGCGGCACGGCCTTGCCCGACACGCGGTTCAATGAGTGGCGCCGCGCCTTGCCGCAACCGCTCGCCGCAACGGCGAAGTTCGCGCTGACCGCCAAGACATTGCGGCTTGCCATCCCGCTCCCCGCCAGCGCGGTGATCGGCACGCCATACTTCTTCCCCGTGACCGACGGACCGATCGATTATGCCGCGCCGCAAGTCTTCAAGCGCCAGGGCGATACATTGATCGTCGAACTGCAGCGCCGCCGCGGCGC
>JBDSTQ010000108.1:0-24153 GCA_039928195.1 Sphingomicrobium sp. | reverse complement strand
GCGGTTGTCATGCTGGAATCCGCTAACCTGGGCGTCCAAACGAACCCCGGTAAACGTGTTGTCCATGATGAAGTTGATGACTCCGCCGACCGCGTCCGCGCCGTAGGTTGACGAAGCGCCGCCGGTCAGGATGTCGACGCGCTTGATCAGTTGGCTAGGGATGAAGTTGAGATCGGGGAAAGGCGAAAGATTATCGCCACCCATCAGGCGGCGACCGTTGACCAGCACCAATGTGCGCTGCGGCCCGAGGTTGCGCAAGTTGACGGTCGCGGTTCCCGACGAACCGTTCGAAACGTTCGAACCCTGGGCCGCAAATGTTTGCGGTAGCGAGTTGATCAGGTCTTCGGTGCGGGTCGTGCCGGACAATTTGACTTCCTGGCTCGAAATCACCGTCACCGGGCTTGCCGAGGTCAGGTTCGGCTGCGGAATGCGCGTGCCGGTGATGACGATATCGGCCGCGCTTCTGACCGGCTCACCCGTCGCCGAGGTCGACGGAACGACCGTCTGTCCCTCGACCGGCGCGGTCGTCTCGGGCTGATCCCCGGTGCCGCCCGCGGTGTCGGGCGGATTTTGCGTGTCGGGCGCGGTCTGCGCCCATGCGGCCGGCGCCGCGCCCATTGCGCTGCCCAAGATCGTACCGGCCAAAAGCCCGCTCAGCAGACGGTTATTCATTCCCTGTTCTCCCCTTCAGACAACGCGGCCCAGCGGACGTGCGCCATCACGCTGTTGTGAATGGTCATGAGAATAGCGGGACGTGGTCGCCGGCCGGCTGCGCCAAGTCGCGAACTGCGGACCAACCGGCACGAGCGGCAACCGCGACCGCGAACGACTGCGCCGCACGGATGAACGATCGACGGGTGATCGGGCAGGGGCTTGTCGCAGGCGGCCACCCGGGCGGCGGCGCTGCGGATCATGGCATTTTTGCAACATCTGGCGGTCGTCCGGGTGACCCGCCAGCCGCGTCGCGTAAGACGGCTCAGTGCGCCGGACGGTAGTCGAGCTGGTAATCCAGCTCCCAGCGGCGCTTCGTCACCGACCAGTGAAACCCGGTCTGGACGACGATCCCGTCGCGGCGCGACTCATAGGTCATGCGCACGCGCTTCGAGTGCTCACGCACGTCGGTCGCGCGTCCGGTCAGGACCATCTTTCCGCCGGCCATGCCGCCCGCATATTCGTTCACGTTATTGCCCGAATCGACCCAGGTCTGGCGCCAGCTGCGTGGGGTCGGTCGATAGACATTGAGGCTTCCGCCACCGCTGCCTTTGAGCGGCATCCAATTCTCACGCACCGCGCAGCCGCCATACAATTTCTCGATCAGGCTGTGCGCCACCAGCGAGTTGTCGCGCGGATCGAACACGTCCCATTTCCCGACCCAGAAATCGAACTCGCGATGGCCTTCGGTCGCGCACAGGTTCGTGGGCGGAAGGCCGGATTGCGCGGCCGCCGGAAACGGCGCGACAAGCGTCGTTGCGACACACCAGCCGATTGCTGACGCCGTCACACCCAACCGCCGTAGTTGACGGGCGCTTCGCTTGTGGATCATCGATTCACTCCTCCCGCGGTTGCTGCCCGGACGGTCGCGACATACAGGTGATTTCCATTGGAAAGGCCGCGCCGTCGTGAACGACCAACATCCGCAATTGAGCGTCATCCGTGGCCACCAACGACCGCCAAGCGGCGATGAACACCCGTCCCAAAACTTGGCAACGCTCGATCTTGGACCGGCCTCGATAGCCGATTCGCCGGCGCAGCGCGGCTTCGGCCGGGCGACGGTCGCGATCATCCTATCATTCTGGATCGTCCAATATGTCGGCACCAGTGCGCTGGTTTATGCGATGAACCCGCAAGCGACGACGAACCTGTTCGTGCCGCGGTTCCTGGTTTCGCTCGGTGGCGTTGCGATTTCATTCGCGATGGTTGGGGTTCAGAATCGGCTGAGCGACCACGGTCTTTCGATCCGCGCGATCCTGGCCACGATCCTCGCTTTCGTGGCTCCGGCGATCAGCGTCGCGATCAATTATTTCGTCTTCTACATAGTGTTCGATTTCTCCCGGGAAGGGCTCCCGACGGCCGCTGATCTGGTCCAGGATTATCTCGTCCGTCTGTGGATTTTTGGATCGCTCTCCGGAATCATCCTTGCTTTGTCCTATGCCGGCGATATCCGCGAGCGCGAGCTGCGCATTCATTCGCTGCAGCAGCTTGCCCATTCGGCGCAATTGCGCGCGCTGCGCAATCAATTGAGCCCGCACTTCCTGTTCAATGCGCTCAATTCGATCGCTGCCTTGATCTCGGGCAAGCGCGCGCCCGAAGCCGAAACCATGACCGAGAATCTGGCGGACTTCCTGCGCATGACGCTGGCGCTCGATCCGCAGCAATTGATCACTCTCAAGGAGGAGTTGCGGCTGCAAAACCTGTATCTGGCGATCGAGCAGGTGCGCTTCCCCGGGCGGCTGAAGGTCCGTCTCGACATTCCCGACGATTTGCAAGGCGCGCTGGTGCCGAGCCTGATCACCCAGCCGCTGATCGAGAACACGATCAAATATGCGGTCGCGCGCAGCACGCAGCCGGTCGCGCTGAGCGTGACCGCGCGGCGCGACGGCGAGCGCCTCGAAGTGGTGATTGCCGACGATGGCGGCGACGCACTCCGCGCCGACGCCAAAGGCGCGCATCTCGGCCTCGCCAATGTCGCCGAGCGAATCCGGATGCATTTCGGCGAAGCGGGCGAATTCGCCGCCGCGCCAGACCCCGCCGGAGGGTTTCGCAGCCGCCTCGCCGCGCCCTTGCGGTTCGCCCAGTGACTCCGCTTCGCGTGATGATCATCGACGACGAGCCGCTCGCTTCCGAACGGCTTGGCGACCTGCTCGCGCGGATCGACGGGGTTGAGCTGGTCGCCACTTTCCAAAGTGGCGCGGAGGCGATCGAACAGGTGCCCGGCGTCCGCCCCGATCTCATTCTGATCGACATTGAAATGCCCAAGATCGACGGCTTCGATTTTGTCGATGCGCTGGCCAAGCAGGGTTGGCTCGATGCGGCCTCGGCGCCATGCATCTGCTTCGTCACCGCTTATCCGCAATTCGCGTCCGCGGCGTTCGAGACCGGAGCGCTCGATTTCCTGTGCAAGCCGGTGCGGCTCGGTCGGCTTGAACGGACGATCGCGCGCGCGCGCACCGCGCTGGCGCAGCGCGCTGCACTCGACCGGCTGCACGAGCTGACCCGCCAGCTCGATGCGTTGCGCGAAACCCGTGCACCGACGGTCGAACCGTCGCTGTGGGTGCACCAGCGCGGCCAGATGGTGCGCATCGCCATCGAAACACTCGACCGCGTGCAGGCCGAGGGGGAATACGTCCGGCTCCACGTGCGCGATCAATCGTTCCTGCTGCGCGGCTCGATCAGCGCCATCGCCGAAAGACTAGCCGGCCATGGGTTCGTCCGCATCCACCGTTCGACGGTCATCAACCACGCCCGCTTGAGCGCGATTCAAAGTAGCCGCGCCGGGGTCAAAGCGGTGCTGGCCGACGGCGCGGCCTTGCCGGTCGGCCGCAAATATCGCGCAATTGTGCGCGATCTCCAGGACCGTGGCGGCGAGCAGCCGGGCGGACCGCTCGCGCCGGGGAACTAGCGAGAAGGCTGGTGGAGCTGAGGAGGATCGAACTCCTGACCTCTGCAGTGCGATTGCAGCGCTCTCCCATCTGAGCTACAGCCCCGCGTCCCAGCCAGGACGGGGCCCGACCGCGATCGGGCCCGGGAGAGCGGTCCCACTAGCCGCGAATTTTCGCCCGCGCAACGCGCCAGTCCGAACAGCCCGCAACGCGCTTGTCCCGCGCCCGCCTCGCTCCGCCGCTTTGCCCGCCAATCCGCTCGGAAATTTGGAACAGCATGGCCGATCGGCGGGTTTGCGCTGTACGGTTCCGGCCTCGAGCGGGAGCGAAACGGCCCGGCGATCCGGGCCACGACAAGGCCCGGCAGCGTCCCCCCTTCGCCGCCGGGCCTTTTTTATTGCCCGCGCGCCGCGTATCGCGGCCGCTCCACCAAAGGAGCTGTCCATGGCCCGCGCCTGGCAATTGCAAAGCCGTCCGCAAGGACTTCCGACCGCCGATAATTTCGCGCTCGCCGATGTCGATCTGCCCGCGCTCGACGAAGGTCAGGTCCATGTTGCCAACCGCTGGCTGTCAGTCGACCCCTACATGCGCGGGCGGATGAACGACGTAAAAAGCTACGTCCCGCCGTTCGCCATCGGCGCGCCGATGGACGGCGGTGCGGTTGGCGAAGTCATCGCCAGCAACGCCGCGGGTTTCGCGCCCGGCGACATGGTGCTGCACATGGCCGGCTGGCGCGACGAGGCGGTTGTGCCCGCCGCCGCGCTCCACAAATTGCCCGATCTCGGCGTGCCGCCGCAGGCGTTTCTCGGCAATCTCGGGCTGACCGGCGGAACCGCTTATTTCGGACTGCTCGACGCGGCTTCGGCGAAGCCAGGTGACATCGTGTTCGTCTCCGCCGCCGCCGGCGCGGTCGGTTCGGCCGCGGTGCAGATCGCCAAGGCCAGGGGCATGACCGTGATCGGCTCGGCACGCGGCAAAGACAAATGCGATTTCGTCCGCTCGCTCGGCGCCGACGCCGCAATCGATTATTCCGACGGCCCGTTGGTCAAGTCGCTCGCGGCCGCCGCGCCACAGGGGATCGACGTCTATTTCGACAATGTCGGCGGCGACCATCTCGACGCGGCCTTCGCCGTCGCGCGGCAGAACGCGCGCTTTGCCATTTGCGGGATGATCGGCGACTATAATAGCGGCCAGCCCGCAACCTTCCGCTACATCATGCGCGTGATCGCCATGCGCATCCGCCTGCAGGGTTTCATCTACACCGACTACGTCTCACGGCTGGGCGAATTCCACCGCGACATGGGCGGCTGGCTGGCGAGTGGCGCGGTGCAGTCGCGCGACACCGTCGTCGACGGCCTCGAGGCGATGCCGCAAGCCTTCCTCGGCCTGTTCAGCGGCGCCAACACCGGCAAGATGCTGGTCAAGCTCTAACCCCCTCCCGCTAGCGGGAGGGGTTGGTGGGTTTTGCTTGCGCCCTCAGTTGAATTTGCACGCCGCCGGGTTGCCGCTCTGTAGCCCGGTGCGCAGCGCGGTCATGCGCTGCGCCGACGTGCCATGGGTGAAGCTTTCGGGCGACACGCGGCCTTGCGTCAGCCGGTCGTCGCCGATCGCTTCGGCCGCGCGCATGCCTTCCTCGGCGTCGCCGGCCTCGAGCGCCGGGGTGCCGTCAGGCGCCTTGGCGTTGGCCGCCCACACCCCCGCGTAGCAATCGGCCTGGAGCTCGACCCCGACCTGGACCGCATTGCCCTCGGCCTTGCCGAGCCGCGCCTGGCTGGTCTGCGCCTTGTCGAGCGTACCCTCGAGGTTCTGAATGTGATGCCCGACTTCATGCGCGATGACGTAAGCCTGGGCGAAATCGCCGCTGGCGCCGAAGCGCGTGCGCATTTCCTCGAAAAACGCCGGATCGATGTAGATGCGGCGATCGGTCGGGCAATAAAATGGCCCCATCATCGCCTGGCCTGCCCCGCATGCGGTCTGGGTTCCGCGCGTATAGGCAACCAGCCGCGGCTCTTCATATTGGCTACCCGACGCCTGGAACAGCTTGCCCCACACCTGGTCGGTCGATTCGAGTGTCCCGGTCAGGATGCGGCGATTTTCGGGATTGAGCGTCGACTGGCCGGCCGGCGCGCTTTGCGTCGTCGGGCTGCCGCTTCCGCCGCCGAGGATGCTGCCCCCGCCGCCGAGGCTCTGCAGCGCGCAATAGCCGAGCAGCAGGATGACCACGCCGATCAGTCCGAAGCGGCTCATCACCAGCGGCAACAGACAGCCGAGCATGTTGCCGCCGCCACCACCACCACCAAGTCCGCCGAAGCCGCCGCCTTGCCCGGTGCGGTCCTCGAAATTGCCGCTCGGTCCGTCGCCTAACCGCATGATCATCCCTCCTGTTGCGCAGCCGTAATGCACAGACAGCGCCAGCGGTTGCAAATTGCCGCGCCCGCCGCGAGGAGATGGCGATGATTCTCACCGGCAAAGTCGCATTGGTCACGGGTTCGACCTCGGGCATCGGGCTCGCCATCGCCCGCGCCTTGGCCGCCGAAGGCGCGCGGTTGATGCTCAACGGTTTCGGCCCGGCCGCAGACATCGCCGCCATCGCCGAAGAACTTGGCGCGCTTCACGACGGCGCCGATCTGTCCCGCGCCGACCAGATCGCGGCGATGATGCAGCGCTGTGCAGACCAGCTCGGGCCGCCCGACATCCTCGTCAACAACGCCGGCATTCAGCATGTCGCCCCGATCGAAACCTTCCCGCCCGATAAATGGGACGCAATCATCGCCCTCAATCTCACCGCCGCTTTCCACACCATCCGCCTCGCGCTGCCGGCGATGCGCGCCCGCGGCTGGGGGCGGATCGTCAACACCGCGAGCGCGCACAGCCTCGTCGCGTCGCCCAACAAATCGGCTTATGTCGCCGCCAAGCACGGCATAGCCGGCCTCACCAAGACCGTTGCGCTGGAGGCGGCGCAGGCCGGCGTCACGGTCAATTGCATTTCGCCCGGCTATGTCTGGACCGAACTGGTCGAGCGCCAGATCCCCGAGACGATGACGGCCCGCGGGCTGACGCGCGAGCGAGTCATCGACGACGTCCTGCTCGCCGCCCAACCGACCAAACGCTTCGTCACGCCTGAGGAAGTCGCCGCGCTTGCGCTCTTCCTGTGCCGCGACGAAGCCGCGTCGATCACCGGCGCCAATCTCAGCATGGACGGTGGCTGGACCGCCGCCTAGGCTTGTCCGTGATGCGTAGACTTTATCTTGCCCTGACCGTGGCCGCCCTCGCCGCGTGCGACACGATCAAGCAGCCCGCGACGATGATTTCCGACTGGTCGACCGACTGGCGTCAGGTTGCCACATCCGCCGACCGGGCGCGGCTGCGCGACTGGCGCGGCGCGTTCGATGACGGGCTCGCCGCCGCGCGCAAGGCCGGCCACGCCGCCGACATCGCGCGCGAGGGCGCTTTGCTCGCCCCCGATGCGGCGATCGGCGGCGGCGGAATTCCCAACGGGCAGTATGCGTGCCGCATCATCAAGCTCGGCGCCAAGGCGACCGGGCTGCTCGATTATATCGCTTATCCCGCCTTCCGCTGCCGCGTGACGCCCGATCACGGCCTTCAGCGCCTCGCCAAAATGGGCGGGTCGCAGCGTGTGGTCGGGCTGATTTTCCCCGGCGACGCGATGCGCCAGGTGTTGCTCGGCACGGTCGTCCTCGGCGATGAACGGCGTGCGCTGCAATATGGCCAGGACTCGGCGCGCGACGTCGCCGGCTATGTCGAGCGCATCGCGCCCAATCGCTGGCGGCTGGCGATGCCGCGCCCGCATTTCGAATCGCAGCTCGATGTGATGGAGCTGACCCCCGCACCCGAAGGACTGCCACAATGAAGAATTTGCTCGTTGCCGCTGCTGCGATCGCGGTCGCCACCCCCGTGTCCGCCGCGACGCTCAACGAAGCGGTGCGCGCCGACATGCCGCAACTGATGACGCTCTACCGCGACCTCCACACCAACCCCGAACTGTCGATGCAGGAAGTGCGCACTCCGGCCAAGCTCGCGCCCGAAATGCGCAAATTGGGCTTCACCGTGACCGAGCATGTCGGCAAAACCGGCCTTGTCGCGGTGCTTAAAAACGGCCCAGGCCCGGTGTTGCTGATCCGCGCCGACATGGACGCGCTGCCGTTGGTCGAACAGACCGGGCTGCCGTTCGCGTCGAAGCTGCGCGTGACCACCACGGCGGGGGTCGAAACCGGCGTCATGCACGCCTGCGGCCACGACACGCATATCACCACCTGGCTCGGCACCGCGCGGCGGCTGGCGGCGATGAAGGGCGAATGGTCGGGGACGCTGGTGATGGTCCTTCAGCCCGGCGAGGAGCTCGGGCTCGGCGCCAACGGCATGCTCGCCGACGGGCTCTACACGCGCTTCCCGAAGCCCGACACGATCATCGGCTTTCACGATAGCGCGACGCTTCCTGCGGGCGTCATCGGAGTTACCCCGGGCTATGCGCTGGCCAATGTCGATACCGTCGACGTCGATATTCCCGGCGTCGGCGGCCACGGTGCCTATCCGCAGAACACCAAGGACCCGATCGTCCTCGCCAGCCGCATCGTCACCGCGCTGCAGACTTTGGTGAGCCGCGAAAATGATCCGCTCGAGCCCGCCGTGGTCACCGTCGGCAGCTTTCATTCGGGGACCAAGCACAACATCATTTCGGACGACGCCAAGCTCCAGCTGACGGTGCGCAGCTATACCCCCGAAGTGCGCAAATTGCTGCTCGACGGGATCGCGCGGATCATCCGCGGCGAGGCGATTGCCGCGGGGATGCCGGCGGACAAGATGCCGGTGATGAAAGTCCAGCAGCCGGCGGGCAATGCGACCTTCAATACCCAGCCGCTTGCCGGCCATTTGCTGACGCTGTTCGGAACCCATTTCGGCAAGGACCGCGTGGTCCAGACCAAGCCGAGCATGGCCGCCGAGGACTTCAGCGAATATTGGCTTGCCGACAAAAGCAAACAGGCGACATTATTCTGGGTCGGCGGCGTCCCCCAAGCCAAATGGGACGCGGCCGACGGCGACGTCAGCAAATTGCCCTCGCTTCACAGTCCGTTCTGGGCGCCCGATGCCGACGCGGTCATCTCCACCGCGACCGAAGCGATGACGCTCGCAGCACTCGACGTGCTGAAGAAGGGCTGACTTCCCTCTCCCTCTGCGGGAGAGGGCGACTCAGGCGCATCCTGAGCGGGGAGAGGGGGCTAGCCGCTCGCTTCGTTCAATTGCTCGACCTGCCCCGCGGTCAGATCGAGCGTAAGCGCGGCGATCATCTCGCGCAGCTGCGCTTCGCTCGTCGCACTCGCAATTGGTGCGGTGACGCCTGGTTGGGCCATCGTCCACGCCAGCGCGATGCTCGCCAGCGCCGCGCCGGTCTCCGCCGCGACCGCTTCAAGCGCCGCCAGCACTTTGGGTCCGCGCCCCTCGAGATAGGCGATGTTGCGCATTCCGCGCACCGATTTGGCAAGGTCGTCGTGCGAGCGGTATTTGCCCGCGAGAAAGCCGTTGGCGAGGCTGTAATAGGAGAAAAAGCCGAGGTCGCGCGCGGTGACCACGCGCTGCATCTGCACCTCATACCTTTCGCGCTCGAGCAGATTGTACCACCCCTGCACCGCGACCGCGGGCACGATTCCCGTACGGGTGGCGCAATCGAGCGCTTCCTCAACCCGCTCGGCGCTGAAATTGCTCAGCCCGGTGGCGCGGATCTTGCCTGCTTCCCGCAGCGCCTCGAACGCGGCCAGGCTGTCGGCGAGCGGCACTTCGGGATTGTCGCGGTGCTGATAATAGAGGTCGATCGTCTCGATCCCCATTCGCCGCAACGATGCGTCGGCGCCACGCGCGATCACCTGGGGGTCGAGCGAGGCGACATATTCGCCGCTGGTGACATTGCCGTCGTAGGTCACCGGCTCGATGTGACCGTCGAGGAACCCGACCTTGGTTGCGATCACCACTTTGTCGCGCTTGGCCGGGTCGCGTTTGAGCCAGCGCCCGATCACTTCCTCGCTTTCGCCTCCTTTGTGCCCTGGCGCCCACGCCGAATAGACGTCGGCGGTATCGATCATGTTGCCGCCCGCATCGACGAACGCGTCGAGCAAGCGAAAGCTCGTCGCTTCGTCCGCGGTCCAGCCGAAAACATTGCCGCCAAGCGCCAGCGGCGCGATCTCCAGCGAGCTTGCGCCAATCCGTCTTTTCTCTGCCATCGCGGCTTTCTAGCGCATCCGTTCATCACTTCTTTGTAAAATTTAGCGACACCTGCGCCATGTCGGTCAAATTGACAGTCGCCGCGCAATGAACGCCTGGCTCACCTTCTGGAGCTACGGGCTCGCCGCCTGCGCCTTCGCGTCGGTGGTGCTGTGGCGCGTGCGATCGCGGCTCGACCGCTCGAACAAGCTATTGCTCGCGGCCTGTTTCGCGACTTCCATCTGGGCCCTGGTCGCCGCCGTCTGGGGGCGTGTCGATCCGATCACGATGACGTTTGCAACCCTGCGAAATTTCATGTGGATCGTCTTGCTCTATGAAATGGCTGGAGGGGTTCGAAGCGAGGCGCTGAGCGGGGTTCGGCTGGTGTTCGGCGCCGTTACGCTCGCGATCGGATTGCATCTCGTGCTGGGCGTTCTGTCCATGATCGCGCCACTGACCGAGGCGCAACTCGCCGAGGTGCTGGAAACGGGCAGTGTGCTGCGGATGACTGTGTCCGCCGGCGCACTCGTGCTGGTTCACAATATTTACGGCCAGGCCGCGCCCGAAAGCCGCTTGCGGATTCGCGGCCCGATGCTCGGCTTGACGTTGATGTGGGGCTACGACCTCAATCTTTCCACGATCGCTTATTTGCAGGGATCCGCGGCACCGAGCGTCGAAGGACTGTTCGAATTGCGCGGTCTCTTCATGTCCTTGCTCGCGCCACTGTTCGCCTGGACCGGAGGCACCCAGGCGTCACTGAAAATCAAGCTGTCGAGGGCGGCGACTTTCCAGTCGCTCTCGTTGATCGCGGTGATGTCCTATCTGGCGCTGATGGCGATCCTCGCCGGCGCCTTGCGTCATAGCGATCTCAATTGGGGCAATGCCGGTACGGCGGCGCTGTTCGTCACTCTGATCCTCGTCGCCGCCGTCCTCGTTCAATCGGAATGGGCGCGCGGCTGGGTCAAGGTCAAAATCGTCAAGCATCTGTTCGAGCATCGGTTCGATTATCGCGCCGAATGGCTGCGCTTTACGGACACGCTCGGGCGTGCCGGTGCCGATGAGGCACCACTCACTGAGCGCATCGTCAAGGCGTTCGCGGACATCGCCGACGCGCCTGGCGGCCTGCTCCTCGTCGGTGACGGCGCGGGAGGGATGCTGACCACCGCGGCGTCATGGAATTGGCCCGCCGATCCCTTGCCCGCCGAGCAGATGCACGATGCTGCTGCCTTCTGGGCCGAGGTCGAGCGCGGCGGCCGCGTACTCGACTTCGAAGGGCTGCGGCAGGGCTGGGCAAGCAGCACTGACAAAGCGCTCCCGGTGCCGCGATGGCTGATCGATCAGCGCGCCGCGTGGGCCGGCATTCCATTGGTCCACCACGGCCGACCGATCGGCCTCGTCATTCTCGCCGCGCCCGAATATAAGCGCGCGCTCGACTGGGAAGATTTCGATCTGTTGCGCACCGCCGGGCGCCAGGCAGCGAGTGCGCTCGCCGAAGCGCAAGGGCAGGAGGCGCTCGCCCAGGCGCAGCGCTTCGAGGAGTTCAACCGCCGCTTCGCCTTCATCCTCCACGACATCAAGAATCTGGTCAGCCAATTGTCGCTCGTCGCGCGCAATGCCGAGCGTCACGCCGACAATCCCGAATTTCGCGCCGACATGGTCGCGACGCTGCAAAGCTCGGTTGGCAAAATGAATGATCTGCTCGCCCGGCTCGTACCACATTCTGGCGCGCGCGCGCGCCACGCCGAGGCGCAACCGCTTGGCGACATTCTTGCTGCGACGATTGCCGCCAAACGCGCCGGCCGCGACGTCCGCCTGGCGGGCGACATCGGGGCCTGGGCTTTGGTCGATCCGGCGACGCTCGGCCAGGCGGTCGGGCATCTGCTTCAGAATGCGGTCGAGGCGAGTCCGGCCGAATCACCGGTCACCGTCCGCGTGTCCAGCGTCAATGGCTCGGTGGCGATCGCGATCAGCGACCACGGCAGTGGCATGGACCCCGACTTCATCCGCAACCGGCTGTTCCAGCCGTTCGTCTCGACCAAGACCGACGGCTTCGGGATCGGTGCGTTCGAGGCGCAATCATCGGTCGCGGCGATGGGCGGACGCATTAGCGTCGAAAGCCGTCCCGGCCATGGCACCACTTTCACCATCCATCTGCCGGCCGCCGACGCGCCGGCGCAACCGATCCGGAACCGCGCATGACCGAAGTCACCGAACCCAAAGTGCTGCTCGTCGTCGAGGATGACGAGGGTCTCCAGCGTCAGCTCAAATGGGCGTACGAAGGCTATCAGGTGGTCTGCGCCGGCGACCGCGAAAGCGCGCTGCGGGCGATCACGCTCGGTGCCTATGATTTCTATAAAAAACCGGTCGATATCGACGACCTCGGGCTGATCGTCGCGCGCGCTTTTCATTTGCATGCGATCGAACTGGAGAACAGCCGGCTCGACAGCGTCGGCGACGGCGCGGTGCTGGGTTCGATCATCACCGCCGCGCCGACGATGCTCAAAGTCGCCAAAACCATCGAACGCGTCGCCACGACCAACGCCTCGGTGATGCTGCTCGGGGCCAGCGGCACGGGCAAGGAATTGCTCGCGCAGGCGGTCCATCAACGCAGCGGCCGCAGCGGCGCCTTCGTCGCGATCAATTGCGCGGCGATCCCCGAAAATCTGCTCGAGGCCGAACTGTTCGGTTATGAGCGCGGCGCGTTCACCGGCGCGGTCAAAACCACCGTCGGCAAGATCGAACTGGCCGAAGGCGGGACCTTGTTTCTCGACGAAGTCGGCGACATTCCGCTGCCGCTCCAGGTCAAATTGCTGCGCTTCATCCAGGAACGCGTGATCGAGCGAATCGGCGGGCGCAGCGGCATTGCCGTCGACACGCGCATCGTCTGCGCGACCCACCAGGATCTCGAGGCGATGATCGCCGCGGCAAGCTTCCGCGAAGACCTCTACTATCGCCTGGCTGAAATCGTCGTCGCCATTCCTTCCCTCGCCGAGCGCCCCGGCGACGCCGCCTTGCTCGCGCGCCATTTTGTCCGCCGCTTCGCGCGCGACCATAATCCGCAAGTCCACGGCCTGTCGCCCGACGCGCTCGCCGCGATCGACGCGCACCCCTGGCCGGGCAACATTCGCGAGCTCGAAAATCGCATCCAGCGCGCGGTAATCATGGCCGACGGCCGCACCATCGCCGCCGCCGACCTCGACCTCAGCGGCAAAGCCGACCCCTCCGCCCCTCCGCCGCCGCCGATCAACCTCCGCGCCGCACGCGAAGTCGCCGACCGCCGCGCGATCCATTCGGCGCTAAGCCGCGCGGAGAATAACATCTCCAACGCCGCCAAATTGCTCGGGATCAGCCGCCCGACGCTCTACGATTTGATCAAGCAATATCGGCTGACCGGCTGACGCGCCTACGCAGTCCTGCGGAACCAAGACGAGAGGACACGGGTTGCTTGTCGTAATCGACAGAGAGGCCCGCAAATGGAAGCGCCACCGCAACGCGGTCCACAGCATGATGCGCTGGACGTTTTTCTGGGTGAAGGGACTGCGTCGGGCGTGTCCTTCGGGGGCACCGATCAGGCGGACGATCCCCGCGCCAACGGGCAGTCGTCGACCAGCAACCATCGCGCCTTCTGGCACACGGGCAATTTCTTCATGGTTCAAGACGAGCGCGCGATGATCGCCGGCGCGCCGTTCGACACGCTTTCGATCATGGGTGTCGATCCCGGGCCGGGCGATTACTTCTCGCGCGGATTCGAAAATCACGGATTCTACCGCGACTATCGCCTGACCGTCGACGGCAATGTCTGGCAACTTCATGGCGAGACCGAGCGCGCCACGATCGCGTTCAGCGAAGACAACCGGAGGCAGGCAATTCACTGGGAGTGGATGCCCGACGGCCACTGGCTCCCATTATGCGATCGGGTGGCGATCCGGATCGACTAGCGAATAGCGAGCGATTTCGCGCCCCCCCCCAGAAGGCTGGCCGCGCGCAACAAATTGCGCAACAAGTCGAACCGCCGGCACGGTATAAGGGGCGGATGATGGCGACCAGGCGCGACAAGAACCCGGGCACGCTCGACGCGCTCGACGCTCTCGCGCAGTTTCGCGCGGCAGCGCGATGGCGCTAGCGCCCGCCGACCGCGCGCATCTCGCCTTGATGCAGGCAACACCCGGCGCCGCGTTGCCGCCTAGTTGAGCACCCCCGCCTTGCGCACCCGCAGCGCGTACCACAGCTGCACCGCGGCGAGCGCGATGATCACCAGCGGCATATATTTCGACGCCTCGGTTGCGCCGGGGATTGGCGGGCCGAATATCTGCCCGCCAAGGCTGATCAGCGCGCCCGCCAGCGACACCGCGAACGCATGCACTGCATAGCGGCTGCGCATCAGCAGCAGCACCGATCCGGCGAGCGCGCCCCACACGCCCAATCCCCAGCCGATCTGCGCGTACATCGGCATCGCATCGACATAAGCGAGGATCGCCGCGGGATCGCCGACCAGCGTCAGATAGTCCATGTTGCGCAGCCGCGTCAGCGTATAGTCGATGCCGCCGATACTGTTCCACAACAGCGACAGCGCGCCGACAAGCCACAGATGGAGCGGCGTGCGGTGATTGATTGCCTGTTCCATCTAATCCCCCTGTCGCCCGCGCGGATGGAGCGCGGCGCGAATTATCACACGCCGCTTGGCCCACGCTGTCAACGCCCGCGCGCTGCTCAGAAGGCCAGATTGACCCCGAACTGGCCCGAAGTCTCGTTGCCGCGCTTCTTCCCGAACGTCGCCGAAACCCGCGCGTCGAGCGTCAGCGCATTGGTCACGCGCGCGTCGCCGCCGGCGCCGAGCCGGGCATAGACCCGCTTGGACACCGGCTCGAACGCGAAAGTGTTGACGATGATCGGCGCCGAGGTTTGCGAGAAGGTAACCGAGCGCCGGCTGGAACCCATTTCCTTTTCGAGCAACGCCGACAGATAGGGCCGGAAAAAGCCGCTGTCCGCGCCGAAGTCGCCGCGCATTTCCGCGCCGATCGCGCCGCGCAGCGAGCGGTGCGATTGCGACGAGACGTTGAGCGTCAGTGCGTCGTCGCCGCTCTCGGTATAACCCTTCACTCTGGCCTTGGCATAATCGATCGCCGCCACCGGCCCGACCGCGAACCCGCCCATCGGCATCAGGTAACCGGCCTTGGCGCCGGCCAGCCAGTGGCGGCCCTTGGGCTTCGCCGTCATGCTTTCGACCACGCCCGTGCGGTCGATACTGTTGCGGTCCCAGCCATAGCCGACGAAGCCGCGCACGAACGCTGCGCCCGATCCGCCCTGGGCATAAGCGCCAATCTGGCCGGTGCGGCCCTTGATGTCCGCGGCGTCATTGCCGAAGTCGGCTCGCGGCCGGCTGAAATTGGCGGCGATGCCGAGGCTGCCCGCGCCAAAACCATAGTCCATGCCCAGCGTCACGCCGGCTGAGGTCGTGTTGAAACTGTCGTTACCGCGGCTCTCGCCGATGCGGTGGGTCATGCCGTCGCCGACCATGTAAATGTCCATTCCGCTCGCCGGCGCGCCCGCGCCCGTGGCGCTCACCGCCATGCGCGATTCGAGCGTGCGCCCGAATTGCCGCGCGACATCGACGCCCAGGTCGCCCGGCGCCTGAATCGTCAGCGGAGCGCGCAATTGCGTCGCGACATATTGGCCGACGATGGCAAACCCGCGCGAGGTCAGATGGAGACCGTCGAGATAAAATAGATAGGTGCTCGAATTGGCGAGGCAGGTGAGGTCGGGCAATGCGGGGCAGGCGATGCCCCCGGTAATGCCGTAAGCCGTGGGGTTGGCGGCGATCTCGTTGAGCACCAGATTGAGGTCGAGATAATGGACGATCGAACCGTTGGCGGCATAGCCCGCGAGGACCGGCTGGATCGCCTGATTGAAGCTCGTGCTGAACGCGCTGCGCACCGCCGCGCCGGCGGGGTCGCCGGCGATCTCGGGCAGGCGTCCGGTGTCCCCGGCGATGAAGCTGATCGTCGGCGTGCCCGCGCCGACGATGCGGTTGAGCTGGACCGCGGCAGCCGACGCGGTCGCGGCGCCGGCCAGCGGCGCGACTCCGAGCGAACCGCCCGACAGCTGGAACAGGCGCGCGTCATTGCCGCCAATGCTGACCGTTACCAGGTCGCTCTCGTCGAGCGTCGTGTCACTCACCGGGAACACCGGCGATTGTGGACCTACGCCGAGGAACTGGTCGACCTCGAACTGAAATCCGTCGCCGCACAATGGCGTGCCGAAGGGCGGGTCGAAGCACAACAAAGTGTTGTTCATGTTCGCCAGCGCGCCGCCGATCGCATAATTTTCGACCGGGACGCCGAGCAGCCCGGCAAGCGTGTCGATGTAATTCGTCCCACCCGAAAAGCGGCCGCTGCTATAAATGATCCGCGCGCCCGGATTGGAATAACCGAGCGCGAAGGCGTTGCCGGTGTCGGCGTAGGAATCGCCAAAGGCGACGATCCGGTCGATCTGCTGCGCTTGCGCGGGCTGCGCCAAAGCGGTCAGCGCGGTGGCTGCGGCGAACGCACGCACGGCGAATTTCTGGAACGCGGACATGAACTTCTCCCCTTGGGCCAATGTGGCTCCCTGGGCGCGAAGGTGGAGCGCCAGGCGCGCCTCGACTAGTGCTTCACAGGCACAGTCGCCGAAGAAGTCGGCGGCGTATCAAGCTTCGGCGCGCGCCGGCAACAGTCGCGGATTGCGCAGCAGCGCGGCCGAAACCAGCGCCATCAACAATCCCACCGGAAAGATTTCGACAAAGGTGATCGGAATGCGGAACAAGGGGTCGCGATATTTGACCGACAGTTCGCGCATTTGCGCCGCGGTCGCGTCAATCTTCGTTTGCGTTGCCCCGTCGGCGCGCAGGTCGGCGACGACGCTGCGGCCATATTCGGCGATGAAATCGCGGTCCGACGTCGCGACGTAAATCTCCCACCCGATGATATAAATCAGCGCTGCGACTATCGCGATTGCAAGCCCCAGGCCAAGCGCCCGTCCGAAGCCAATCACCCCGCCGCACTCGACGTCGCGAAAGCGCTTAACCCCGACGAAAATCAACGACAGTGCGAGCAGCATGACGAGATAGCCGAACCATTCGGACGTGCTGTGATTGGGCCAGTCGAGCGCGATCCCCGCCGAAATTACCGAGATTACGATCGCGCCGGCGATCCCGCCGTAGATCAAAGCGTAGCGCGCGACTGGACGAGCGGTCAGCGTAGCGCGGGTCATTGCGCCGGCTCCCACAATTCGATCGCATTGCCCTCGGGGTCGTGAATGCGCGCGAACTTGCCGACCTCGGGCATCTCCCATTCGGGCTTGGTGATGACTTCGATCCCGGCCACGCGAAGGGTCGTCATCAGGCCGTCGAGATCGCTCACCCGAAGGTTGATCATCGCCTGCTTGTCGGCGGCGAAATAGTCGCTGTCTTGGCTGAATGGCTCGAACACCATCGGCCCGCTCTGCGTGAACCACACCCAGTCATTCGATTGACCGGCGGCATCGGCGCCGCAGCCGCCGCCGACGCCGAGATGCTCCTTGTACCACGCCTTGAGCGCCGCCGGATCCTTCGCCCGGAAAAAGTATCCGCCCATCCCCAACACCGTCATCGCGCGCCTCCCGTTTGAAGCGTCGCAGATACGGGAATTGCACCGGCGTGCCTATCGCCCGAACGGGTGATTTGGCCCGCCATCGCCCATCCGGATCAGCGAATCAATGTCAGCCAGCGCGCTTTCTCGATCGCCTGGATACGCCGCTCAACCTCAAGCTTGGCGAACAGATTGGCGAGGTGCGTTTTGACGGTGTTGGGCGAAATCGCCAGCGCGCGCGCCATCTCCTTGTTCGACTGGCCGGTCGCGAGCAGTTCGAGGATTTCGCATTCGCGCCGGGTCAGCCCGAGCGATCGCACCGCCGCGTCATTGCGCGCGAACTCGGCGGGTCGCGGCTGCGGCGTCAGGCGCCGCCCGACCCACACACCCAAAGCGACAAACGCGACCGCAACCAACGCGACATAGGCGTCGGTCGAAAACACCCGCGTGACATAGCGAAACTGGAGCCACTGGAGCAGCGCCGCGCCCGCCGCGAGCGCGGCGGCGTAAAGGATGACGATCCGCGCCATCGCGAGAGGCTGCCACAAAGCGGTCGCGCGGGCCAGCGGAGACGCCTAGCGCCGCTCCGCCGCCAGCCGGCTCATCAAAATCGCCGCGCGCCGCGCCTGTTTGAAGATCGACGGGATGTCTACGGTCTCGCGCGCGGTATGGTCGCCGCTGCTCGACGGCCCCAGCCCGACCAGCCCGGCGGTATCGGCGGCGACGAAACTGATGTCGCCCGCGCCGCGCTTGAGCGGGTCGAGCGCCGCCATTTCGGCGAGGCCAAGATCGCGGTTGACCCCGTTCAATCGCCCGAGCAGCGCCTGATTGCCCGCCGTCGGGGGCATCGGCGGATAGCCGCTTCCGCCAAAGCTGATCTCGGCTTTCGCACCCGGCAGCGCGGCGGCCACGATCGCGCGCATCTTCGCCGTCGCGCGCTCGAGTTGCTCCTGCGAAATCGCGCGCAGATCGCCGCGCGCGAGCGCCTCTGCGGCGATGATATTGGTCTTGCCGGTGACCTCGGCGCGAACTTCGTCCGGGTCCAGCTTCGCCGTCGTCCCTCCGGCGATGAGCCCGACGTTGAAGGTCAATTTATCCTCGGGCAGCTCGCGCCGGAACGCATCGACGATCCGCGCCAGTTCGTAGTTCGCGCCATATCCGGCGCTCGCCGAAAACACTCCGCTCGAATGCGCGCTGCGCCCCGTCACTTTGAGCCTCCAGTCGAGCACCCCGCGCCGCGCGATCGAGCCCATGTCCACGCCATTGTCCTGCGCCAGTCCCTCGAAATCGAGCGCGGCGTCGGCGCGCTTGCCCGCCGCGACCAGATCGGCGCGCGCGACCGCCAGCGGCTCGCCCGAATCCTCCTCGTCGCCGGTCAGCACGATTTCGATATTGGCCCCGCGCAACGTTCCCGCGGCGTGCATCGCGCGCAATGCCGCAACCATCACCGCGTCACCGCCCTTGTCGTCGGACGCGCCCGGGCCATTGGCCTTGTCGCCGTCGCGCACCCAGCGCTGGAACGGCGAGTCGGTCTCGAACACCGTGTCGAGATGCCCGATCAACAGCAGCCGCTTGCGGCCCGGCTTGCCCTTGTGGGTCGCGATCAGATGTCCCGCCCGCCCGGTCTGCGGCAGCGGGATCCAGCGCACTTGAAAGCCGAGCGGCTCGAGCTCGGCGCGAACCATTCGCCCGATCGCCTCGACCCCCGGCAGATTGTGCGACCCGCTGTTCTGATTGACCCAGCGCTCGAGCATGGCGAGCGTCCGCGCCTGCTCGGCATCGATGGTCGCGATCATTTTCTGTTCGGCCGGGGTCAGCGCGGCCGACGCGGCGGCAGGGGTGAGCAGCAGCGCGGCGAGAGCGAGCAAGGTTCGTGACGTCATGCCGTCAGCCTAGCGCGCTCGCATCAATTCGTCATCCCCGCGAAAGCGGGGATCCAGCCTTCCTCCTCATTCGCTCGGTTCAAACAACTTTCCTACAACGTGCCGATATGGTTACAAGGTCGCGACTCGGAAAGCCGGAGAGGCAAACCTATGGATACCATCAACCTCGACTCGCTGATCGGCGCGGTGATCGAGCGCGAGGGCGGCTATGTCGACCATCCCGCCGACCGCGGCGGCCCGACCACGTTCGGCATCACCGAGGCCGTCGCCCGCGCCAACGGCTATTCCGGCGCAATGCGCAAACTTCCGCGCGACGAGGCCGCGGCGATCTATCGCCGGCTCTAGTGGTCGCGCCCGCGCTTCAACGCGGTTGCCGAACGCAGCGCCGCCGTCGCCGCCGAGCTGTTCGACACCGGGGTCAACATGGGACCGGGGGTCGCCGCGACCTTCCTTCAGCGCGCGCTGACCGCGCTCAACCGCAACGCGCACGATTATCCCGACCTCACTCCCGACGGTCGCATCGGCGATGGCACGCTCGCCGCGCTCGATGCATTTCTCGGCGTTCGCGGCCACGCCAGCGGCGAGACCGTCCTACTCCGCGCATTGGAAGCGCTCCAGGGCGAACGCTACCTCCGCCTCGCCGAACGCCGTCCAGCCAACGAGGCGTTTCTTTACGGATGGCTGGCGAACCGCATGGGTGATCTATGACTCGCGCGCGCACCCGCACGCACATGTCACTGCCAACTTTGCCAACTTCGGCCGTCGTGGAATTCACGGAAATGACCGATCTGCCACCTCCACAAACCTTCGCCGAGGGCCAGCGCCTGATCTACGGCCTGCTCGCCGCCGCCGCTGGAATCTTCTGCGGGCTGTGCGCGGTGACGATGATCGCCTTGCTCATGTGGGGCGGTTGGTCGGCGGCCGAGGAGCATTCGATCGTCGTCATTTTCGGCTGGTCATTGGGCGGCTTCATCGCGGCGATGGTCGCAGTGATCGTCGGCCTGCTCGCGGGCGGCCCGGTCGGGCGCTTCAAATTGAGCGCGACCCGCGATGGCGCCTGCGTCGAGGCCGATGGGTCAGTCGAATGAGCCGCGCGCTGATCGCGTTCGCCTTGCTCGTTCCCGTCGCCGCGACGCATTTCTCCGCGCCGGCCCCGGCACTGTGCATCCCCGCTCCGCCGCGCACCACGCCGCATCGCAAACTCGATCGCGTCGACAAATGGCGCCACGACGAAAGGACCATCGTATGATCCTTCGCTTGCTTGGTTGGCAGGGCATCGCCGGCCTCGCGCTCGCCGCCGCCTGCGCTTTGCTCCTGCTCGTGCAGAAGGGCGAAACCCGCCACTGGCGCCGCCAGAGCGGCCATTATGAGCAGCTCTACCGCTCGAGCGAGACCGCGCTCGCCGGGACAATCGCCAACTACCGCGCCGCGGCGGAGCGCGCGCGCGCCGCCGATCTCGCCACTGCCGCGCGCGTCGCCGACGCCCAGCGCGCGATTACCGAAAGGACCGCCGATGATTACCAGAACCGCCTGGCCGCTGCTCGCGCTCGCGCTGACCGCTTGCGCCGCGAAAGTGCCTCCGCCGCAACCGATCCCGGCGCTCGCCGAACAACGCCAGTGTCCGGCGTATCCGCCGCCCCCGGCGAGCCTGCTCAAGCCCCCGGGCAAGACCGACTTCCTCACCCCGACCGGCTGACCGCGACCGAGCAGGCGATCCAGCTCGACGAACTGATCAAATGGATCCGCCGCCAGCAGGCGGTCGATCCCAACGCCAGGCGACCTTGAAGCCGGCCGGTGCATCCATCGGGGCGTCGGCAACGTTCCTGCACAATGAACCGACTTACCCGCCGCGCCGCGCTCGCCTTCGCCCCGCTCATCGCCCTCGCGGCCTGCTCGGCGCCGGGCCTGCTCACCGGGATCAACCGCTTGGTCCCTGGAGACGGCAACGCCCGGCTCGCCGCGCGCGGCCTTGCTTTCGGTCCCGGCGAACGGCAGCGGCTCGATGTCTGGACTCCGGGCCGGCAGGCGCCGGGCGCGCGCCTGCCGGTGGTCATCTTTCTCTAGGGCGGCGGCTGGGTCGAGGGGTCGCGCCAGGACTATGGTTTCGCCGGCTCGGCCTTTGCCGGCAAGGGGTTCGTCACCATCATCCCCGATTACCGGCTGGTCCCCGGCGTGCATTTTCCGGCCTTCGTCGAAGACGGCGCGCTGGCGGTCAAATGGGCGCGCGACCATGCTGCCGAATATGGCGGCGACCCCAACCGGATCACGCTCGCGGGTCACTCGGCTGGCGGGTACAACGCCGCGATGCTCGCTCTCGACAAGCATTTCCTGACCGATGTCGGGGTCGATCCCAAGATCATCCGCGCCGCCGCTCTGCTTGCCGCGCCGCTCGATTTCTATCCGTTCACCGATATTCGCGGCCGCGACGCTTTGGGCCAATGGCCGCGCCCCGCCGAGACCCAGCCGATTACCTTCGCCCGCACCGACGCACCGCCGTTGCTGCTCGCCGCCGGCACCGCCGACACCGTCGTCCGCCCCCGCAACAGCAAGGCGCTCGCCGCGCGCCTGACCGCGCTCGGCGCCCCGGTCGAATTGAAACTCTACCCCGGCAAGGGCCATGTCGACCTCGCCAAGGCGCTGAGCAAACCGTTCCGCGGCAGCGTCCCCGTGCTTGCCGACAGCGCCGCCTTCCTCCACGCGCACAGCCGCTGAACTAAAGGACAATTGCGCATGGCGGGATCGATCGATCGTACGATGCTCAACAAAGTGCCGCTGGTCACTTTGGCCTTCTGGATCATCAAGATCCTCGCCACTACGGTTGGCGAAACCGGCGCCGACTTCCTCAATTTCAACATGGGCTGGGGACTGGTCGCGACGTCGGCGGCGATGACCGTGGCCCTCGTCGCAACGCTTTTCGTCCAGCTGCGGCAGAATCATTATGTTCCCTGGGTCTACTGGCTAGTAGTCGTGTTCCTGAGCGTCGTCGGAACGCTGATCACCGACAATATGTCGGACAATCTCCACATCAGCCTGTACATTTCGACCGCACTGTTTGCTGCCGCGCTCGCGGTCACTTTCCTGCTCTGGTATCGCAGCGAGCACACGCTTTCGATCCATGCCATCACGACCACGCGCCGCGAGGCTTATTATTGGGCGGCGATCCTGTTCACTTTCGCGCTTGGCACCGCGGCCGGCGATCTGGTGTCGGAGCAAATGGGGCTCGGCTACGCGATTTCGGGCGCGATCTTCGGCGGCGGGATCGCGCTGGTGACGCTGGCCTACTTCCTCTTCGGGCTGGATGCGGTGTTGGCGTTCTGGATTGCTTATATTCTCACCCGCCCGCTCGGCGCGTCGATCGGCGATTTCCTCACGCAATCGCATAAGGACGGCGGGCTGGCGCTGGGGACGATGCAGGTCAGCGGCGTGTTCCTGGTGGTGATCGTCGCGCTGGTTGCCTTTCTCGCCAACACCAGGCGCGATGTCGAACCGGAACCGGTGACCAGTCGGTAATTGCGGGAGCGGATATGAAAGCGGACCGGCTCAACGCCTTCACCGACGGGGTGATTGCGATCATCATCACCATCATGGTGCTCGAATTGCCGGTGCCGAAGGACGGCACGTTCGCCGCCATCATTCCCGAGCTGCCTTTGTTCGGCGCCTATCTGCTCAGCTTTGTCATGGTCGGCATTTTCTGGACCAATCATCACCACATGATGCAGTCGGCGCGGCGGGTCGATGGCGGCGTGCTATGGGCCAATCTGTCGCTCTTATTCTGCCTCTCGCTGTTCCCGTTCGTGATCCGTTGGATCGGCGAGCGCGGCGTCAGCGCGCTGCCGGTGATCGGTTACGGCGTCGTCCTGACCGCCGCCGGGATCGCCTACATCTTGCTCGAAAAAGCGCTGATCCGCGCCGATCCCGATTCCGCCGTCGGCGACGCGGTGCGCGGCCACGGCAAGGAATTCGCTACCCTCGCACTCGACGTTGCGGCGCTCGGCCTCGCCTGGTTCGCGCCGTGGGCAGCGGTCGCCTGCTACATTGCGGTCGCCGCGATCTGGCTCGTCCCCGACCGCCGCTTTGCCGGTCGCTAGTTGCAGCGCCGCTTAGCTGTTCCCACATTCGCTTCAAGCAATTGAGCGGGAGCATGCGTTTGGAAAGCTGGCACGGAACGACGATCCTCGGGGTCAAGGCGGGCGGCACCACCGTCATCGCCGGCGACGGCCAGGTGTCGATGGGCAATACGGTGATGAAGCCCAATGCGAAGAAGGTCCGCCGCCTTGGCGCGGAAGGAAAGGTCATCGGCGGCTTTGCCGGCGCCACCGCCGATGCGTTCACCTTGTTCGAGCGGCTCGAAAAGAAGCTCGAGCAATATAACGGCCAGCTGATGCGCGCCGCGGTCGAGCTCGCCAAGGATTGGCGCACCGACAAATATCTTCGCAATCTCGAAGCGATGATGATCGTCGCCGACGCCGAAGTGTTGCTGATCCTCACCGGCAACGGCGACGTGCTCGAGCCCGAAGGCGGAATCGCGGCGATCGGCTCGGGCGGCAATTATGCGCTCGCCGCGGCCAAGGCGCTGCTCGCGGTCGCGGACAAGGACGCCTCGCTGATCATCACCGGCAACGGCGACGTGCTCGAGCCCGAGCACGGGCTCATCGCGATCGGCTCCGGCGGCCCGTTTGCGCAAGCCGCCGCGAAGGCGCTGCTCGAGCACACGAGCCTGTCCGCGCGCGAGATCGTCGAGCGTGCGCTCAAGATCGCGGGCGATATCTGCATTTATACGAACCACAACGCGACCATTGAAGAACTCTAGGGCTGAGGGCTGAGGGCTGAGAGAAGAGCAAATGCTCGCCTCGC
>JBDSTQ010000107.1:0-3600 GCA_039928195.1 Sphingomicrobium sp. | reverse complement strand
CACGGCCACTACGACCGCTACCTCGCATGGCGCGGCGACACCGGCGTCCTCGCCGCGATCGCGCCTTTGCTCGAAGGCGGCGCGGCGGGCTTCGTGCCGAGGAAATGCGTTCCCGCCGGATGCTGAGCGCGCGACAAGGGGAAGCGCCATGATCGAGGTCGAGCCGGGCGGCTGCCTGTGCGGCGCGGTCCGCTACCGAGTCACCGGCGATCCGGTCGCCGCCACCCTGTGCCACTGCTCAGATTGTCGCCGCGCCACTGGCGGCGTCAGCGTCGCCTGGGCGGTGTTCGAAAAGACTGCGGTCGCGCTCGAAGGCGAGGTCCGCGAATACAGCTCCTCGCCCGGCATCCATTGGGGCAGCTGCGCGGCGTGCGGCAGCCTCATCACCTACCGCCGCGACTCGCGCCCGACCCATCTCGACATCACCGCCGCCACCCTCGACGACCCCGCCGCCGTCCCGCCCACCGTCGAAATCTGGGTCGGCGAGAAATGCGCGTGGGAAGTGCTCAACCCGGCGCTCGAGCACAAGCAACGCAGTTCGCTCAACGCTTGACCCGCTCGCTCTGGCGAATGGGCGGCTAAGACGCGGTCAGGCGGGCGCGTTGGTGCCTGGTTCGGGCTCCGCGGCCGCGTCGGGAAGCCCGGCATCGGCGGCCATCGGCTCGGCCTCGCCCGCCGCGACCAGCATCTCGCGCTGGTCGAAGAAGTGCGCGCGCTTGAGCCGCTTCTTGATCGACAGCGAGGGGTTATTCTCGGTCGGTCCCTCGCACGCGGCCTCGACATGGCTGCCCGGCGCGGCGTCGGCACAAGGCCCTTCGGGTGCAGCGGCGGCAGCAGCCGGCGCGGCGGCGGTGGCCGGCGCAGCGGTGGCGGTCGACGCGGCGGCGAGGATGAACGCCGGCTCGACCGGGCGCGGCGCGGACGCGGGCTCGTCGGCGACGGGTTCAGCCGGGGCTTCGAACGCGGGCGCGACGGCGACCGGTTCAGCCGGAGCCTCGATTGCGGGCGCGACGGCCATCGCCGGCTCGGCTTCGGCAACCGGTTCGGCGGCAAGCGCATGCTGCCATTCGCTGTCCTCGACCAGCTCTTCGCTGTGTCTGCGGCGGCGACGGATCGCCAGCGCGGCGCCGGCGATCACCAGTATGGCAAGGATGCCAAGCCCCGCGACCGGGAGCAAATTATTGGTCGTCGTGTCGGCGGTCGCCGCGGGCTGAGCGGGCTGGGCAGTCGGGTCGGCAATTGGCGCGGCGGCGACCGGCTCGACCGGTAATGGCGTTGCGGCCGGCGCCTGAGCGGCGGGCGCGGCGATCGGGGCGGCGGGCGCTGCCGCGACGGTGCGCGCGGGCGTTGAAACACGAGCGGTCGACGGGCGTGACCGCGCCGCATTCGTCTTCGCCGCCGTCGTCGCGTTGCGGGCGCGAGTCACCGGCGCAGCTTCCGCCGCGACCGGATCGGCGGCGGCCGGCGTGTCGGCGGCAGGCGCATCGACGGCAGGCTGGGTGACCACCGGATCGGCCGCAACCGGCGCCGGAGTCACGACCACCGGAGCCGGCGCGGTGTCGACCGGCGTGGTCGTGCTCTGCGCGAGCAAGGAGGTGGAAGACAAGGCAAGGACGGCGGCAAGCGCGGTCATCGCGGGGCGGATGCGGGGGTTCCTGTTGGTCATGGGATGGTCAACGAACGCCGGACGTTATGGGTCCGAATTGAGTTGCCGCAGCGCAAAGCCCTTTCCCGCCAGCGGGAGAGGGCGACTCGCCAAAGGCGAGCGCGGCGAGGGGTGTGGGGGAAGCGGAAGCCCAGTCCGCCGAAGCCAAAGCGAAGGCGGAAGCCGGAGTGGCCCAAATGTCCGAGAAATGCCGCGCCGAAGGCAGCGAACTCGCCGTCGGCGCCGCCGGCCGCGAACATGACTGACAAACCCGCCCCGCAAGAGGTCAAAGGCCCGCCTCCTACTTGCCCTCTATCGAGGCGAAATACGGCCACCCGATCGCCCACTGGCAAGCGTTGGTCAAAGCGCGCCTCCCCGCCAAACACCTGGAGCTGGTCGCCTTCCTGAAGGACGAGCACGGCATCGGCCGCGGCCACGCCAACGCGCTCGTCAGCGCATGTATTGAAGGGCTAGATTTTCAATGCTCATTCCGAGCATACTGAAGGATTAGATAATTGAATTTTGTAGGAAGATCAAAAGCAGAGCTGCTGTAAAAGCGTATGCCATTATATGGGAGGCTTCTTCATCGTAGCGCGCGATGTTCGCCAATATTTTGTCCAATATTGGTATGAGGCTGACATGTGAGCCTTTTTTACCCAGTTCGTTTATGGCGTTTACGAGCCTTAGCATTTCGACACTCACAATCTTTTAGAGCGAAGCACAGCCAGAGTCTTTCATATACAAATTGGAATCGATCGCCCCCCTCAATAATGATACCGGCATTGCGCCACTTCGAGTGCCTGCGCCTCGCCCTTTCCCGCCACGCGATACACCAGCCGATGCTCGCGGTTGATGCGCCGCGACCACCAGCCTGAGAGATTGCCGCCCAATGGCTCGGGCTTGCCGGTGCCGCGGAAGGGATCGCGCAGGCATTCCTTGAGGAGCGCATTCAATCGCGCCAGCGGCTTGCCGCCCTCACCCTGCCAATAGAGATAATCGTCCCAGGCGGTCGGCCAGAAGACGATCTTCACGGCTCGATCAGCTCGTGCTCCACGCCCTCGCCCGCCTCGAGTCCGCGGATCGCATCAAGCAACCGCGCGGCATTTGCTGGCGACTGCAGCAGATACAGCGTCTCCTCGATCGACGCCCATTCGCTCGCCGAGATCATCACCACGCCCTCGCCCTTCTGGCGCGTGATCGCGATCGGCGCCTTGTCGGCGACGACGCGGTCGAGGACGGCCTTGAGATTGGCGCGGGCGGCGGATGTGCTGAGCGATTCCATGGCCATTTGTGTACAGCATTCGGTACAGAAAACAACAAGCCCTTGACCGAAGCAGCCGCGCCAAGCCCTATGCCCTGCATGACCGCGTTCGACTTCCTCCTCATCCTCCTCTCGTTCGTGTTCGCGCTCGCGCTCGGGCATGTGCTGACCAGCGCCGGCCGGCTGATGGTCGCGCGGCGTCGGGTGCGCTTTTCGGGGCTGCTCGCGCTGGCGATGCTCAATGCGGTGACCACGGTCTACATCAGCTGGCTGGCGATGTGGGACTTTCGCGATACCCAGGGGATCGATCTTTACGCGGTGACCAATTTCTTCGCCTCGTCGGTGCTGATCTACATTTTCTGCATGGGCGCATCGCCCGAACCCGCCGACGAGGGCGAGGTCGACAGGAGGCCTTTTTCTGGGCGCAGCACCGTTTCTTTTACGGCGCGTTCTGCGTCCTCATCCTGACCTTTATTGCTTCGACCATCGTGTATCTGCGGACGTCGCAGCCGCACTTGTTCGTCGAGCAAGCCGCGAGCAATCTGCCGTTCCTCGCGGCCGGGCTGATCGGCACGATCTCGCGCAATCGCGTCGTGCAATATGCGGTGGGCGTCGCCTTGTTCGTAATGTCGGTCGCATGGACCATGACCTTCAGCTGGACCTTCTGAGCCGGTCGCCGCCGGATCGATCGATC